>JANEMG010000380.1 GCA_024511045.1 Gammaproteobacteria bacterium
CATTCAATGCCTGTTTGTGCAAGTCCTTCAACTTGATCCTAAAACGCTGCGTCTTGAGGCTTTGTAGGGCAACGGATGCAGCAGAAAATAGTGGGTAAAATGAACTCCGAAACTTTAGTTAGAAGAATGGGACGAATCATAGGGGTAACCAACCAAAAGGGTGGCGTGGGGAAAACCACCACCAGCGTCAATCTGGCCGCATCCCTGGCGGCCGGCAGGCAAAGGGTGCTGCTCGTGGACCTGGATCCGCAGGGCAACGCCGCGATGGGCTGCGGCATCGACAAGAACGAGGTGGAGTTGTCCAGTTGTGATCTGCTGCTGGAGCAGGCGGCGATTGCGGATATCGTTATCGACGTGGAAAAAATCGGTTTTGCGGTCATTCCGGGCAATGCCGATCTGACCATGGCGGAGGTGCAGCTGATGCAGGCCGAGCGCCGTGAACGGCGGCTGGCAGAGGCGCTGCAGCAGATCAGGGATCAATACGACTATATCCTGATCGACTGCCCGCCTTCCCTGAACATGCTGACCCTGAATGCCCTGGTGGCCGCCGACAGCGTGCTGATACCGATGCAGTGTGAATATTATGCCCTGGAGGGACTGTCGGCGCTGATGGATACCATCAGGAACATCCGCGATACGGTCAATTCCAGGCTGCAGCTGGAGGGCCTGCTTCGCACCATGTTCGACAACCGCAGCCGGCTGACCAAGGATGTCTCGGACCAGCTGCTGGAATACTTCGGCGACAAGGTGTTCCGAACCTGCGTGCCGAGGAACATCAGGCTGGCGGAGGCGCCAAGTCATGGCCTGCCGGTGCTGCTGTATGACAAGGCGTCGCGCGGCGCCCTTGCCTACATTGCCCTGGCGGGTGAATTGACCAGAAAACACCAGAAAATGAAATAACCGGGACGGCGGGCAATGACTTTGAAGAAACGCGGTTTGGGAAGGGGTCTGGATGCGTTGCTGGGCGACGTGTCGGTAGATCAGGAAAAAAAACAGCATCAGCTGCAGACCTTGCCCATTGAAGTGCTGCAGCGGGGCCGCTATCAGCCCCGAAAAGATATCGATCCGGTAAAGCTGCAGGAACTGGCCGATTCGATCAAGGCGCAGGGCATCGTGCAGCCGGTGGTGGTGCGTCGGATAGACGACGAAAAATACGAGATCGTCGCCGGCGAGAGGCGCTGGCGGGCCGCGCAACTGGCGGGTTTGCAGGATGTGCCGGTGGTGATCAGGGAGATTGGCGATCGGCAGGCGATGGCCATCGCGCTGATCGAAAATATTCAACGTGAGGATTTGAATCCGCTGGAAGAGGCCGATGCGCTGAAAAGGCTGCTGGATGAATTCGCCATGACCCACCAGCAGATTGCCGATGCGGTGGGCAAGTCCAGGACCACGGTGACCAACCTGCTGCGCCTGATCGATCTGCAGCCGGAAGTGAAGAAGCTGCTGATCAGCGGTGCCCTGGAAATGGGCCATGCCAAGGTCTTGCTGGCGCTGGAAGGTGACAGGCAGGTCGCCGCAGCAAAAAAGATTGCCGCGTCAGGCATGACCGTCAGGGCGGCGGAAAAGCTGGTCAAGGACAGCCAGGCGGAGAAAAAGCCAGGCCGGAGCAACAGCCCCGATCCGGACACCATTCGCCTGCAGAACGAGCTGAGCGAAAAACTCGGCGCCAAGGTCACGATCAGTCATCAACGTGCCGGCAAGGGACGCCTGATCATCGATTATTCCAGCCTGGAAGAGCTGGATGGCCTGCTGCAGCGTATAACCTGACGATGGTACTCGCCCAGCCGGTGTCTTGCCCGCAGGTGGAAAAAAATTGCGCCTGCACGAGACCTACAGGGCAATGCCGCCTTGCTTTATCAGGACAATGATTGTATTGATTTAATCGGCTTCGATCGCTATAATCCACTAGCTGTTCAGTACGGAGTTGTCGATGACAGCTGGAAATGTTTCTTCTACTGTCGGCAAGCTATTGATATTACAGGTCATCGTTGGCATCTTGGTCGCTGCTGGTTTTTATCTCGCAGGTGGCTGGCATAGGGCGATTTCACCGGCATTGGGCGGCCTGGCGGCCCTGCTGCCGAATATCTACTTCGCATTTCGCATGTATCTGGTGAAGGGCAAGGAAGCGAAAAAAATAGTGCGCTCCTTCTATGCGGGCGAATCGGGGAAGATTTTATTGACGGCTTTGCTGTTCTATCTGATCTTCCAAGTTCCCGAAATAAATTTATTGACACTGCTGGCAGGCTACATGGCAGTGTTGTCTGTATTTTGGTTCGCGTTGCTCTTGTGGCGCGATTAATAGACGTGATTGTGAGGAAAAATGGCTAGCGAAGGTGGTTCTACAGGGTATATCGTGCATCATTTGACGCCCCTGTCCACAGGCGAGGGTTTCTGGACGCTGCATCTGGACACCCTGTTTTTTTCGGCAGTACTGGGCGCGTTGTTCATCTGGTTTTTCAAAACGGCAGCGGATAAGGCGACCACGGAAACGCCTGGCCTGGTGCAGAATTTTGCCGAAATGATGATCGAATTCGTCGACGGTCAAGTCAAGGACACCTTTCATGGCCGCAGCAAGCTGATCGCGCCGTTGGGGTTGACGATTTTCTGCTGGGTATTCTTCTGGAATGCCATGGACCTGCTGCCC
>JANEMG010000056.1 GCA_024511045.1 Gammaproteobacteria bacterium
GGCGACATCGCTAATGATATTGAAGGAATCAGGCTGTACTTTAATGGCATTGGTATAGAAATGGCCATTCAATCTGAAAAGCTTGGTAAATTTGGCCTGGTACTTTTTGTTGTCCTGATCATGAGCATCTTCGGTAAAATTCACCTCATATAAGGGAATATTGAAATAAGTCCGCTGCTCGATGGTGATATCTTCAGCCCCGGGATGCTTTTTCTGCATGTATACATGCACCGCTTCCGGCAGATTCTGTAAAGACAATTCCTTGCCATGCGTTGTCAATGGAATAACCGATAAGGTGAGAATGATAAAAGATATCAAGTATTTACGCATTTTTCTGGTCTGTAGTTAAAGTTTTGTTTCGGAATGAGGGCGGCTGATCAGGCTGGCGCCTGGTGTTGAGCATGTTCGTAACTACTCGGGCCCTATGGTTGGTCTGTTCCGGAAGACGCCGTGAATACATCCCTGTTGGCTTGACTTTGGCATCCCTGCCAAAGACACTTCCTCCACAGACCACCCATAGGGGCTTCTTTTACTAGGGGGTGAGTAGTTACGCTTGTTCTTTGTTTTTCATGATCACATGGCAGCCCTGACAGTCAGAGCAAAACCCGTCCTCTTGCCGTCAGTGCCGCAATTTCGTCTCATCGGCAAGTACCAAGCCGGCCCTTTGATTGTGTCCTCAGATCCCTGCGCCGAATCGGTGTCAGCCCGTTATAGACGGACACTGACTACTGTCTTTGGCCCGGTATTCTATCGAAGATGGTTGTCCTGGAACAATCGCTTTATTCCTGGCGGGGTTCTTTCATTCTTACCAAGCCGGCTTGCCTGGAATGTCAGTTTCCGGTTTCTGGTCGTTTCATGCCGTGCCTGCCGCGGACGGCATTTCGCTGAGCTTGGCCGCGACTTTGTCGCCGAATTCGTCGGTGCTGAGCATCGTTACACCGCTGCCGGACTTGGAGAGATCGGCGGTGGAGTAGCCGTCGCCGAAGACGCCCTGCATGGCATCCCAGATGTTTTTCGCCTCGCGGTCCATGCCGAAGCTGTTTTCCAGCATCATCGCCACCGAGCCGATCATCGAATAGGGGTTGGCGATGTTTTTTCCGGCGATATCGGGGGCCGATCCGTGCGAGGGCTCGTAATAGGCTTTTTCATCGCCCAGGCAGGCCGATGGCATCAGGCCGAGGGAGCCGAGGATGCCGCCGCCCTGGTCGCTGAGAATGTCGCCGAACATGTTTTCCATGACCATCACGTCGAACTGGGTCGGCTTCAGGCAGAGCAGGGTCGCCGCGGCATCCACCAGCAGGTGGACAACCTCCATATCGGGATATTCCGGCGCCACTTCCTCCAGGATTTCATTCCACAGCACGCTGGATTTCAGGACATTGCTCTTGTGGATGTTGTGCAGCACCTTTTTGCGCCGGTTGGCCAGCCTGAATGCCTGATGCAGGATCCGGCGGATCTGGCCTTCGTCGTATTCCAGGGTTTCCTTGACATAGCGCAGTCCCTGATCGTTGACGCCGGTTTCCTTTGCGCCGAAATACAGCCCGCCCACCAGTTCCCGGACGATGACCAGATCGATGCCGTCACCGATGATTTCCGGCTTCAGCGGGGAAAAATGCGCCAGCTGGCGGGGCAGGGACACGGGCCGGAAGTTGGCGTAGGTGTTGTAGCGGCGGCGCAGGGGCAGCAGCGCGCCTCTTTCCGGCTGTTTGTCCACGGGGATTTTTTTCGATTCCTCGTGGCTCAGGCCGATGGTGCCCTTCAGGATGGCATCGGCCTGGTCGCAGATTTCGATGGTTTCCCGGGGAAAGGCATCGCCGGTCTCGAAATAGGCGCAGGCGCCGAACAGGGCCGGCAGCAGTTCAAAGGTGACGGCGTTGCGCTGTTCCACCAGCTTGAGAATCTTGATGGCTTCTTTGGTGATTTCCGGGCCGATGCCGTCACCGGCCAGGATGGCGATTTTATAGTGTTTCATTGGTTGCTTGTTAAAGTTTTGTCGAAAGAAGTTTTCCTGATTACGAATGACCCTCAATTTTGCCGAAACCATACAATTCTTGTTATTTGTTGTACAGCACTCAAGATTTCACCCGCTGGTCGAAATGACAATGTTGACTTGGCGTTGATTGAACACGATTATCATTTTGAATATGGCTGAGGCTTGCGGGTAATCAGGAAGGTTTTTGGTCTGCCTTGCTGAAGTGACTGGCAGTGCTATAAAGCAATGGCAGCAGCCTCGACAGCGAGGCGTTTGATCTCGGTCCAGTCTTCGGCATCCACCAGGCTGGCAGGCGCCATCCAGGAGCCGCCGACGCAGGCCACGTTGGCCAGCGCCAGGTAGTCTCGGGCGTTGCCGGGGTTGACCCCGCCGGTGGGGCAGAAGGTGACCTGCGGCAGCGGAGCGCCGATCGCCTTGAACATGGGGATGCCACCTGCGGCCTGGGCGGGAAAGAATTTCATTGCGGTAATGCCTCTTTCCAGCAGGCGCATCACTTCACTGGGGGTGATGACGCCCGGCAGCAGCGGCACGCCGCTGGCAAGCGCCTCGTCCAGCAGGCTGTCGGTGACGCCGGGGCTGACCAGGAATTCGGCGCCGGCGGCGATGGACTGCTGCAGCGTCCTGCTGTCGATGATGGTTCCGGCGCCGACGATGGCATCCGGCACTTCGGCCTTGATCGCCTGGATGGATTCCAGGGCCGCCGGCGTGCGCAGCGTGATTTCCAGCACTTTCAGGCCGCCTTCCACCAGGGCATGGGCCAGCGGCACCGCCTGTTCCACGTTGTTGATGACCATCACCGGTATCACCGGCGAAGTGTTCATAATGTCTTGTATCGATGTGCTCATGAATGTTCCCAGGTTGTTGCAATTCAGTCGATGACGAACAGATTGCTCGCCCCCGTCTCCGCGGAGGAGGCGTTCAGGCGGAAGCCGCCGAACAATTCCCGCCCCATGCCGAAATGATGGTCCTTGTGCACGTTGATGGCCGGCGTGCGGGCATTGAACGCGTCTTCCGCCACCCGTACGTTGACTTCACCGCTCTGCGTGTTCAGGTGGATGATGTCGCCGTTTTTCACCCTGGCCAGGGGGCCGCCTTCGCTGCATTCCGGGCACATGTGGATGGCGGAAGGGACCTTTCCCGAAGCCCCGGACATGCGGCCGTCGGTTACCAGTGCCACCTGAAAGCCTTTGTCCTGCAGCACGCCGAGCAGCGGCGTCAGCTTGTGCAGTTCCGGCATGCCGTTGGATTTGGGGCCCTGGAAGCGCAGCACGACGATCACGTCTTTCTCCATTTCGCCTCTCTTGAAGGCGGCCACCACGTCGTCCTGGTCGTCGAACACCATGGCCGGCGCCTCGACGATCTGGTGTTGTTCGGCGACGGCGGAAATCTTGGAGACGCCGCGGCCCAGATTGCCGTGCATGACATGCAGGCCGCCGCTGGCTGCGAAGGGCTCGTCGACGCTGGTCAGCACTTCCGGGTCCAGGGATTGCTCGGGGGAAGGCTCCCAGACCAGTTGGCCGTCGATCAGCTTCGGTTCCTGGGGGTAATTGTTCAGGCCGCGACTGTCGGCGACGGTCAGCAGGTCTTCGTGCAGCATGCCGTCTTTCAGCAGTTCCGCGATCAGTACGCCCATGCCGCCCGCCGCCTGGAAGTAGTTGATGTCGGCCTGGCCGTTGGGATAGATGCGGGTGATCAGAGGGATCACCTTGGAAAGCCTGTCGAAATCGTCCCAGTTGATGATGATGCCGGCGGCGCGGGCGATGGCGACCAGATGAATGGTATGGTTGGTGGAGCCGCCGGTGGCCAGCAGGCCGACGATGGCGTTGATGATGGCCTTTTCGTCGATCATGTGGCCGATGGGGCGGAAATCATCGCCCAGGGCGGTGAATTTTACCACCTGCCTGGCCGCCGCCCTGGTCAGTTCGTCGCGCAGCGGGGTGTTGGGATTGATGAAGGAGCTGCCCGGCAGATGCAGACCCATGATTTCCACCATCATCTGGTTGCTGTTGGCGGTGCCGTAGAAAGTACAGGTGCCCGGGCTGTGATAGGACTGGGATTCCGATTCCAGAAGCTCGGCGCGGCTGACCTTGCCTTCCGCGTAGAGCTGCCGGATTCGCACCTTCTCCTTGTTGGGCAGGCCGCTGGGCATGGGGCCGGCAGGGACGAACACGGCGGGCAGGTGGCCGAAGCTCAGCGCACCGATCAGCAGGCCGGGCACGATCTTGTCGCAGACGCCCAGATACAGTGCCGCATCGAACATGTTGTGGCTCAAACCGACGGCGGTCGCCATGGCGATCACGTCGCGGCTGAACAGGGACAGTTCCATGCCCGGCTGGCCCTGCGTGACGCCGTCGCACATGGCTGGTACGCCGCCGGCGAACTGGGCCGTTGCGCCGACTTCCGCCACTGCCGCCTTGATCAGGGCCGGGGCGTCCTTGTAAGGTTCGTGCGCCGAAAGCATGTCGTTGTAGGCGGAAATGATCGCGACATTGGCGGTCTTGTCTCCCGCCAGGGCCAGTTTGTTGTCAGCGGAACAGGCGGCGAAGGCATGCGCCAGGTTGCCGCAGGCCAGTTTCGAACGATGCGGGCCCTGTTCCACGGCGGCGTCGATGCGCGCCAGATAGGCAGCGCGGGATTCCCGGCTGCGTTCGATGACTTGTTCGGTCACTTGTTCCAATATGGGGTGCATAATGTGCTCCTGTGGCAAAAACTACTGTTCCGGGGCGATTAAGAAAGCGTCGTTTCCCGCGACCTTTTCAGCGGGAAGCAGGGAAAGCATGGCGTTTCAGGGCGCCCAGTATAATGCGACCGGGACCTTGTTCTGGCGCAGCACGGCCCGGACCGGCATGTCCTCCACCAGGCCATCGTCCAGGGCGGTGCGAAACACGGCAAGTTTTTCCTCGCCGGTCAACAACAGGATCAGGCGCTGCGATTTCAGCAGGCCGGTCAGGGTCAGGGTCAGGCGCTCGATGTTGGCGCCGGTGACTGCGCTGGGTCTGGCCGTGATGGCCGCGGTCAGCTGCTGGTTGTCTTCGGCCAGCGCCTCGTTCAGGCCCTCGGCATGGGGAAACAGGGACGCCGTATGCCCGTCGCTGCCCATGCCGAGAATGGTCACGGTAAAGGGCTGCGGCAGGGCCCGATAACGGCCCTCGGTTTCGGCGCAGCCATCTGTGGCGCTGGCGGCAGCGGTTTTCATGCCGGTAAAGGCTGCCTGGCGGGCATTGTTGATCAGCAGCGTACGCTGGATGAAGGCTTCGTTGCTGGCTTCGTGGTCAATGCCGACCCAGCGCTCGTCGACCAGTGCGACATGGATTCTGATCCAGTCCAGGTCGGTTTTGGACAGGGACTGATACAACGGAGCAGGCGTGCTGCCGCCGGAAACCAGCAGAGTGGCGTGGCCCTTGTCGGTCAAATCTTCCTGCAGATGGTGGTGACAATCCTGGGTCAGGGAGTCCAGCAGGCTGCTTCGGTCTGTAAATAAATGTTCTTCTACCATGCGCTTCGTTCTTTAAGAGATTGAATGGCGGCGATGCAAAACGTTGCCATCGACCGGTGTGTCTGTTCAGGCTTCCCAGGCTCTGCCGTCCCGGGCCAGCAACGAGTCCGATGCGATCGGTCCCCAGGTTCCGGCCGGGTAAGGGTGCGGCGGGTCGCTGATATGACTCCAGGCGTCCTGTATGGAATCGATCCAGGTCCAGGCCTGTTCGATCTCCTCGCGGCTCAGAAACAGGGTGGGATTGCCGCGCAGTGCCTCCAGGATCATTTTCTCGTAGCCGCCGAACATCCGGGTTTTTTTGAAGGCCTCGGAGTAGCTCAAGTCCAGTTTGGTTTTCTGCAGCCTGATGCCGCCGTCGATGCCCGGGATCTTGTTCAGAATTTCGATTTCCACACCCTCATTGGGCTGCAGATGGATGATCAACTTGTTGGGCGGCAGTTCGCGGTAGCTGTCCTTGAAGATATTGTGCGGCAATTGCTTGAAATACACGACGATTTCGGTGCGCTTGTAGTTCATGCGCTTGCCGGTGCGCAGGTAGAAAGGTACGCTGGCCCAGCGCCAGTTGTCGATGTCCACGCGCAGCGCGACAAAGGTTTCCGTGGTGCTTTCCGTGTTCGCTCCTTCCTCCTCCAGGTAGCCAGGCACTTCCTTCGCCTTGCAGAAGCCTTTCGTATACTGGCCACGGACTGTTTTTTCTTCGACGTTGCTGCTGGTGATCGGACGCAATGCCTCCAGCACCTTGATCTTTTCGTTGCGGATGCTTTGCGCCTTGATATTGACTGGCGGCTCCATCGCGACAAAGGTCAGAATCTGCAGCAGGTGATTCTGCAGCATATCGCGGAGCTGGCCGGTCTTGTCGAAATAGTCCCAGCGGCCTTCGATGCCCACCTCCTCGGCGACGGTAATCTGGATATGGTCGATGGTGTTGTGGTCCCAGTTGGTGGTGAAGATGGAATTGGCGAAGCGCAAGGCCAGCAGGTTGAGTACCGTTTCCTTGCCCAGGTAGTGGTCGATGCGGAATACCTGTTCTTCGCTGAATACCGCAGCCACCGCATCATTGATCTGTTTCGATGACTGCAGGTCGTGGCCGATGGGTTTTTCCATGACCAGTCGCGACTCTTTGGTCAAAACACCCGATGCGGCCAGCCCCTGGCAGGTGCCCTGAAAGAGAAAGGGCGGGATGGCGAAATAATTGATCGTTACCCGCTCCGCTGTGTCGAGGACGGCATGCAGCCGTTGATACTGGTCCGGCTGCGTCAGGTCGATGGCCAGATAGGAAAGTCTCCCGGAGAATCTGTCCCATACTTCGGGATCGATATCGTCTTTCAGGAACATCTCCAGGCTTTCCCGGGCGATGGCGATGAATTCATCTTTGCTCTTGTCGAACCGGTCGACACCGATAATCCGTGACGCGCTTTCGATCAGTCCGGCATTTTCCAGACGATATAACGAAATCATCAGCTTGCGTGTCGATAAATCGCCCAGTGCACCATAGATCACTAAATCGCAGGGTTTATAGGTTTTCTTGTTGGTCATTATGGTCCGTTGAATAAAGCAGATGCTCGTCAGCTGAATTGTTGTGGCGTTTGCCTGAAAACACGGGTCGTATTGCAATCTGGGAGGCTGTTCGGGATAGCTGCTCCAGCCCGGGTCCATTGCTGCGGAGCAGACTGGGGTGTTGAGTTTGCAGCTGAAATAAATTGCCAGGGTCCGGGGGTGACCGGTATCAAACTCTTTCAGTATCAAGGACAGACAATTGCTGCAGAAGGCGCATTATAACAACAATATCGGCCAAACCAAAGACGTTTGCCGGGTCGGACGGGCAAAGCGGGAATTTCTGGATGGGCCAATTTATTGTCATGAAAATACTTTCAGGCTCGAGCGATGACATCGTTGACGACTTTCGCGCAGGCCGTCGGATTGCTTTGCAGGATCAAATGGCCTCCGGGTATTTCATGGACATGGAGGTTGTCGAACACTTTTTTGAAACTTTCCAGACAGGATTTCGGGACAAGCCTGTCGGCGTCTGCCTGAATGTAGTGCGAGGCAAGATCGCAGCACTGAAGGCTGCTGTTCAGCCGCGCAATTTCCTGCAATCTGGTTGCAAGGACCTGGGGGGATACCTGTCTGAGACAGTCCGTGACCAGAGCGGTCAGATTCTGATCCGCATTCTGGCCCAGCAGGTATCTCTTGACGATAAAATCCGGGATCGGGGCTGACAGTAATCTGTCCATCGGAAGCCGCCCGGCCAAGGCGAGCAGCAGAGGGCGGGGATTGTCGAGAAAGGCCCCCACAAAAATGACCGCTTGCAGGGGCTTTGGTCTTTGCCGTGCAATCTGACAGGCGATATACCCGGAAAAGGATTCACCGAGCAAAACGTATTTTTCCTTTGGCAGCTTGCCGGCAACCAGGTCCGTCAATTCCCTGTAGCCCAGGGGTCTATCCATCGGATAGGAAACGATCTGGGTTTCTGTACCCTGCGGCAGCGCTTCGAGGAATGGTTTGAACAACAGGCCGGTTCCATCCAGTCCCGGCAGCAGAACGATTTTCATTTTTCGCGGGCGTTTGGGGCGGCTTGCCGGTGCAAGATCATGCGGCGGGCAGGCTTTGCGCAAACAGGGCCTGATGCTCCTGTTTCCAGGGCAGTCCTTCCCTGGCGCCGGTTTTGGTGCAGCACAGGGCTCCTGCGGCACTGGCGTAGCGCAGCAGTTCGGGCCAGTCCATGCCAGCGCTGAGGGCGGCGGCGAAGGCGCCATGAAAAGCGTCACCGGCGCCGGTGGTATCGATGGCAGTCACAGGGTATGCCGGCAGCGTTCCCTGTTCCTGCCCGCGGCGCCAGATCAGTCCGGCTTCCCCCAGGGTAATCACCACGGTCGGTGCAACCTCGGACAGTTGCCGCAGGGCGGTCTGCTCATCGCTGGCATACTGGTGGGCAAATTTCTGAGAACAGACCAGGTAGTCCACGTGGTCCAGCAATGCCGAAGTGCCCTGGTGCAGAGATCCTGCATCCAGCACCGTGGCGATGCCTGCACGGCGCGCGTGCTTTGCCAGTAAGCTACCCTCGGAAGTACCATCAACATCATTGCCTGCACGGCGCGCGTGCTTTGCCAGCGGCAGGGAGATATGGGGTTCGTGGCCGTCGAACAGGATGACACCGGGTTTGATCCGGGTAAAATCCACCGATCCCGAAGGTAATGGTTTGGTATCGCCCTTGTAATTGACCAGGGCTCTTTTGCCATCCGGTTTGACCAGCACCGTGGAGATCGGGGTGGGTGATGCACCAAGTACGATCAGGCGCGTATCGACGCCGGCCTGGACAAATTCCTGGCTGTGCATATCCCCGTAGAGATCCTGGCCGAGGTAGCCGGCAAAAGCCGCCGTGAAACCCAGACGCGAAACCAGTATCGCGGCATTGGCGGCAGGTCCGCCGCCGCAGCCGATGAAGCCGTCGGCAAAGATTTTTTCGTCGGGCAAGGGATGTCGGGGCACGGAAAAGACCAGGTCGTAGGAGGCATGACCGACACAGAGTACATCCACGTCGGCTGTTGGGGTCGTCATGGACAGTTCACCACGGGCGCAGAAAGAGTGGCAGACTATAGCAAACCGCTGTGCTGAAGGGTAGTATTGCGCCGTTGTCAATGAAGCGCCATCCGGCCGGAAAGCAGCAACATTCAATATGGCTCGCTGGTGAATTTTCGCAGGTTGTGCTTGAGCAACGAAACCCGACAGAATAGTCTCAATGCCGGCCTGAGCGTTGGCGTTCACTGCCGCTCGACAGCAATGCATTTGTAATCGCAGGAATTTTGCCCGGGCAGGCAATGGCGATTGCCGCAGGCGGCAGCATTGTCGTAACATGGTATCGACCATGTCATAAGGAAACAGCAGGAGCAGAACCAAGTCATGAACATCACCCCTGAAACGATCGGCTATATTGCCGCCCTGTTGACCACCAGTTCGTTTCTGCCCCAGGCAGTCAAGACCATCAGGACCCGGGATACGCATTCGCTTTCCCTGGGAATGTACGGCATTTTCACCTTGGGGGTGTTTTTATGGCTGGTCTACGGAATCTGCCTGGCCGACAAGGCGATTATCTTCGCCAACGCCGTTACATTCGTTCTGGCGGGTGCAATCCTTTCCTATAAGATCTACAATACCCTGTGCAGCAAGGAGTAGCGTGCTGCAGTTGCCTGACGCAGGCATTTCCTGAACACTGAACCGAGTTGGAAGCAGCCATGAATCTGACACCCGCACTACTGCCCGAAATCATCGATGCCATCGACGCCGTGATAGAGAAAAACGCCGATGAAGTAACCGAGCTGGACCAGGCCATCGGCGATGGCGATCATGTCACCAATCTGCAGCGCGGCATCGCCGCACTTAAGCCCCAGGCCGGGGAGCTGGCTGGTCTGGAATGGCCGGCAGCCTGGCAGAAAATCGGCATGACCATGATGTCCACGGTGGGCGGCGCATCGGGTTCCCTGTACGGCACCTTCTTCATCGCCATGAGCAAGGCCGCCGCCGGCAAGCCGATGTCCCTGGCGGCCTTTGCAGAAGCCTTCAGCCAGGGCGTGGAGTCGATAAAAAAGCGCGGCAGGGCCGATGCCGGCGAGAAAACCATGCTCGACGTCATGATTCCGGTCGCCGACTATCTGCAGAAGGCGGCCGCCGAAGGGGCGTCATTGCCGGAAGTGCTGCAGACCCTGCCCGGCATAGCCATAGCCGGCATGGAATCGACCCGCGATATGATCGCCACCAAGGGCCGCGCGTCCTTCCTCGGCGAGCGCACCATCGGGCATATCGATGCCGGCGCGAAAACCATGCAATTGATGATCTGCGCCGTGGTCGAGGTGCTGCAAAGGTTATCAGCAGCCCCAGCGTAATGCCGCGGTATTGACCGGTGCATCCCAGCAGCGCAGCATTTCATCGTCCAGCAGCGTCAGGGTGAGAGAACAGCCGGCCATGTCCAGGGACGTGGTGTAGTTGCCCACCAGCGAGCGGCGGATGTCGATACCGCGCTTTTCCCAGTGCTGGGCGGCAAGGTCGTAGATGAGGTGTAGTTCCAGCAGCGGTGTTGCGCCAAAGCCGTTGACGTGCAGCAATGCCTGCTGGCCTTTTTCCGGCTGCAGATCCTCGTCGATGGCGCCGGCAAGATGTTCCACGATCTCCGTGGCACTGACCAGGGGCAGCGTTTCCCTGCCGTGCTCGCCATGGATGCCGACGCCCATTTCCATTTCCTTCTCGCCCAGTTCAAAGGTGGGTTTACCCAACGCCGGAACCGTGCC
>JANEMG010000381.1 GCA_024511045.1 Gammaproteobacteria bacterium
TCGGTGATCGCCATCGCCATCGGCGTCATGCTGCCGGCCCTGGTGATGGGCAGGGCGATCGCCAGTGCCCTGGAGGCACTGGCACGGCAGCCGGAAGCGGAGCGTTCCATCATGCGTACGCTGTTCATCGGCCTGGCGATGATCGAATCCCTGGCAATCTACTGCCTGGTGATCGTGCTGATCGTCCTGTTCAGGAATCCCCTGCTGGAATACATACTCGACAAGTCTGCAGGCTGACGCTGGCAATTTCATGGAATTCAATTTATCGACTTTCCTGCTGGAGATCATCAACTTCCTGGTGCTGATATGGATATTGCAGCGCTTTCTGTACAAGCCGGTGCTGGAAGTGATCGACAGGCGCAAGCAGAGCGTCGACAAGGTGCTGGCCGATGCGCAGCGGCAGCGTGACGAGGCGGAGGCCCTGCAGGAAAAATATGTCAACCGGCTGGCGCATTGGCAGCAGGAAAAAAAACAGGCCCTGGAAACCCTGCATCAGGAAATCGAGAGAGAGCGTGCCCGGCAGATGGCGGCATTGAAGAAACAACTCGAGGAGGAACGGAAAAAAGCGCAGATTATCGCCCGGCGGCAGGTGCAGGATTTTCAGGCCCAGGCTGAAAAACGCGCCCTGCTGCAGGGCGCGCGCTTTGCCAGCCTGCTGTTGCAACGCGCGGCGGGACCCGAGCTGGAAAACAGTCTGTTTGACCTGCTGCTGGAGGAACTGTCTGCGTTGCCGGAGCAGCGCAGACAGTTCCTGCAGATGCAGCAGGATCCCGTGGCGCGCATCCAGGTGTGCAGTGTCTACCCGTTGCAGCAGATGCAGCGGCAGAAGCTGGACCAGGTGCTGAATGCGCTGCTGGGTCGTGCCGTCGAGTATGAATACCGGCAGGATCCGGCATTGATTACAGGTTTCCGCCTCAGCATCGGATCCTGGCTGCTGCAGGCCAACATCAAGCACGAACTGGCCGGCTTCGTCGACCTGGGCAATGCCGGTGAATGAACGCAACACCAGCCTGCTGGACAGGCGGGCGCAATGGCTGGAGCATTACCAGCCGCGTCTGCATGTCCAGGAGAGGGGCAGCGTCGTTTCTGTCGGGGACGGCATTACCTGGATATCCGGGCTGCCCTCCGCGGCCATGGAGGACGTGTTGCTCTTCGAGGAGGGCAGCCGCGCAATGGTCTTCGATCTGAACAAGGACCGGGTGGGGGCCATATTGCTCTACGAGAGCCCCGACCTGACGGCGGGAACCGCGGTGCGTCTGGCCCGGCATCGTCTGGGCATTGCCGCGGGGGATGTCTTTCTGGGCCGGGTGGTGGATCCACTGGGCAATCCGCTGGACGACCGGCCCAGGCCCGTTTCACAGAGCCGGCAGAGCCTGGAGGCTCCTTCGCCGCCCATCGTCGCCCGGGAATTCGTGCATCAGCCCTTGTATACCGGAATAAAGATCATCGACACCCTGGTGCCCATCGGCAAAGGCCAGTGCCAGTTGATCATCGGCGACGAGGGCCTGGGCAGGAGTTCCATCGCCATCGATGCCGTGGTCAACCAGCGCGGCAAGGACGTCTGCTGCGTCTATGTGCTGATCGGCCAGAAGCGCTCCGCCGTGATCAACACCATTGCCACCCTGCGCCAGCAGGGCGCCCTGGAATATACCGTGATTGTCGTCGCCGAGGCCAGCGCCTTGCCCGGGCTGCAGTACCTGGCGCCCTTTGCCGGCTGCGCCCTGGCCGAATACTGGATGGCCCAGGGACGTGATACCCTGATCGTCTATGACGACCTCGCCACGCACGCCAGGACCTATCGCGAACTGTCCCTGCTGCTGCGCCGCCCGCCGGGCCGGGAAGCCTATCCCGGGGATATCTTCTTCGTCCATTCCCGGCTGCTGGAGCGTTCCACCTGCCTCAACGCGGACCACGGCGGCGGCAGCATGACGGCATTGCCCATCGTCGAGACCCAGCAGGGGGAGATCGCCGCCTACATACCGACCAATCTCATTTCCATCACCGACGGGCAGCTCTACCTGGACAAGGGACTGTTCGTGTCCGGATTCCGCCCGGCGATCGATATCGCCCGGTCGGTATCGCGCATCGGCGGCAAGGCGCAGCATCCCAACATCCGCGCCGAGGCCGGGACCATGAAGATGGACTATCTGCAGTTTCTGGAACTGGAGGTTTTTTCCCGCTTCGGACAGCGCCTGGAGGCCTCGATGGAGGCAAGAATCAGGCGGGGACGCATCATCCGGGAAATCCTCAAGCAGGAGCGGCTGTCATCCCTGTCCGCGGAATTTCAGTATGCCTGGCTGCTGGCCTTTAACGAAGACCTGTTTCAGGATGACGCGCCAGATGCCGTCACAGGCCTGCTGGCGTTGCTCCAGAAAAAAGTGCCAGGCACGCATCTCACGCTGGATTCCGGGCGCCAGCTTTGGCTGCAGGCAATAAAAGGCTGGCTGGAAGATGAACGGGGCGGTTGAATGAGCCGAAGCCGGGAATTGCTTGATCATATCCAGCAGTTGCAGGATGTTCGCAATATCCTGAATTCCATGAAGAACCTTGCTCTCATGGAAACCGGGAAGCTGAGCCGCTTTCTGCAGGTGCAGCGGCAGGTCGTCGAACAGATCCATACCTG
>JANEMG010000382.1 GCA_024511045.1 Gammaproteobacteria bacterium
CCGCCTGCTGACGGTCCGCACCGGCAGTCGCCGCAGCGGACTGAAAGCCGGCGATGCCAAGGTCGGTCAGGGTGATGCTGAATTCCCAGGGACCACCCTGCTGGAAATAGCCGAGATCCTTTTTCGTCGGGGAGCCGATTTGCCAGCCGCTGCCCCGCAGCTCTTGTTCCAGATAACTGGCCAGCTGGTTGGCGGCCAGGGCGTCCAGCGCGGCGCCGCGAATGACCAGGTCATCTTCGTCCTGGCTGATCGCCTCGACCAGCAATTGCCCGGGACGGCCCCGTGCCAGCGCCTCCAGCAGCCGGGCCGGGCGCTGCTGCAGCGCCGTGAGCATGTCCGGGATGATAGCGGAATCCTTCTCCAGCTTGCTGGTCCTTTCCCGCAGGGCATCGCGGATATCCCTTTTGCTGGTGATCTCCTTGCGCAACGCAGCCATCGAGCCCTCCGCCCGCTGCAATTCCTGCAGCAGTTCCTGGTAGTGATGCTTCTGGTGATTGTGCCAGGCAAAATGACCGATGCACAGCAGCAGGGCGCCAAGGCCGCTGGCCGAGATCAGCAGCAGTTCCCTGTTCAGTTTGGAGCGGGGAGTGATGATCGCCGCGGGCCGGTCGTTTTTCTGCAGCAGTTGTCCTGCCCAGCGGTCCAGCCACAGGGCGATGTTTTCCCCGTCGTTCAGGCGCAGCGCGAAATCCGTGCCTGGCACCAGTTCCAGCTTGTTGTTGAACAGGGTCTCCGAATAGCCTACAGTACCCTGTTCCGCCAGCCAGTGCTCCAGTTCGCTGTGCCAGCGGCTGCTGGAGGTGGCGAAACTTTCCATGGTCATGCCATTGGCGTCCCGGTGCAGCACCAGGATCTGCTCCGGCCAGCATTCCATGCGCAGCCAGTTTTCAGCTTCGGTAGTTCCCAGCGGTTCGGGCAGGCCGCCAGGATGCAGCAGGCCGGCCAGGCGGCTGCCGGCATTTTTCGCCGCCTTGAGGATATCCTCGAAAAGCAGTTCGTCGATCTGGCTGACCCGGTAATAGCTCATTTCATCCCGGACATTCAGCAGTTGATAGTTCAACTGGGTATTCTGAGTGGATTGCCCGGTCAGGCCCTCCAGTTCGAACTGCAGCGCCTGCAGCAGGGTTTCCTCATCCACGCCCTGCACCTGCATGGCCGGCAGGCTGATCAGGGTCATGGGCAGCATCAGGGGCAGCAGCCATAATTTTCTGCCCAGGGCTGGACCCTGCTCGTCAAGGGCCTGCAGGACGGCGGGCAGATGCTTGAGGCCTGGACAGTCGGTTTCGATGGTCTGGATATCGTCCAGCATCACGCCTTTCCTGTCGACAGCGATGCGAAAGGTCTTCACTTCGGTGACGAACAGCAGGGTATGCGCCGGGCGTTTCTGGAATTTCAGTAATTTCATGGTCTGGGGTTGCTCAGATGCCGGGATTGAACCATGAATGCGGCATGGCTGATTCAGGGTAATACTTCGCTGGGCATTGTTCTGTCATGGTGGCCGGCATCAGGGTCGTTCTCATCGAATGGTCAATTTCGTACCGGGTGGATTGCGGCGTGCGAAAAACTGCACCCTGGTTGTTACATAGGGTTCATCGGCATCTTTTGTGGCATCGCTGTCGAGATCCCGGAAATAGACGCTTTCCGAAGCATCGTTGTGGGCATCCGTCGCGTCGCTGTCACTGACCAGCACCAGCAGATGTTCACCCTGGGGAATGTCTGTCGGCGGTTGATAGGCGCCAACGCCTCCGCCGGCAGCGGGGAAGGCGATGGACACTGTTGCCGGGCAGGGATTACCGCCAACGAGGTTGTCGCCGTCGCCATCCAGACAGGAACCCGTACCGGTATTACCGGGGATGCAGTCGCTGGTCAGTCGCTTCCAGTTAAGATCATCCGCCGGACTGTTGCCATTGTTGATGTAGACCAGCAGCGAGGCGCGCAGGCATTGTGCTGGTGGACCTGAGGAGGAAGAAATGTCGATACCACTCATGTTCTCCACAGTCACGCTCCAGCCCGCCATGTCCAGCCGCCAGTCGCCGGGGAAGACGGGATCCGACAGATCCGGATCATAAATGCCGCCGGACGATCCTGCGGCATTGTCCGCACCCAGGCTTTTCGGCAGGAAGGTCGTCGCTGTGGTGCCGCTTTCATCCCAGTTGTTTCCCCAGCCATCCTGCGATATTGTCGCCCCAATGGGCAGGCGGATATAGCCATTGCCGCGATAGCCCTTGTAGAGAGTTTGCCGGGTTTCGTTGAGCGTGGTTTCAGCGCCGACTCCATCATTGATGCCGTCTGTAGCGGAATTGGAATCGAATTTGGCGGAAATGGCGCCAAAGGCATCGTAATTGGTGGGGATGCTGGTCAGGTCGGCAAGCGCAGTGGGCAACAGGCCATTGTTCACGACATAGCCCGACAGCAGGCGCTGGTCGTTGAAGCTCGCAGCGGCATCTCCCGCGACGGCTGCATGAAATTCCGTTAGCTGCCGGGTGGTCGCTTCGAAGGGCGCCTGGTCCTGCAGTCCGGCCGTGGAACGCAGCGCCACGGTGGCCAGCGTAACCAGAATCATCAGTACGACGGTCAGTTCCAGCAGGGTCATGCCTCGTTGCCGGTTCTGGCTTTTGTG
>JANEMG010000057.1 GCA_024511045.1 Gammaproteobacteria bacterium
CCTGTTCTTCAGGCAATCCGCAGGGGCAGTGATACTGCGTCGTCGCTGCATGGTATTTGGCCTCGTAATCGTAAAATTCCCGCGGCGTCTCCAGCCTGATCACCGGCAATGCCTGTCCGTCAAGTATGGCAATGGTATATTCCCTGCCCTGCACCCAGTCTTCGGCATAGACATCACACTGGTATTGCACCGCCAGCCGCCATGCCTGCTGCAGCTCCTGGCGGTTTTCCGCCCTGCTCATGCCGATGCTGGAACCTTCCAGCGCCGGCTTGACGATCACCGGAAAACCCAGTGCATCGATGCAGGCGTCGATGTCGTCCAATCTCTTCAATACATACCAGGAGGGCGTAGGCAGCCCCATGCCATGCCAACACAGCTTGGTGCGCAATTTATCCATGCTCAACACAGAGGCCATGACGCCGCTGCCGGTATAGGGAAGATGCAGCGCCTCCAGCACGCCTTGCAGCACCCCGTCTTCACCGCCACGGCCATGAATGACATTGAACACACGATCGAAACGACCGCTCTGCAAGGACCCGATCAGGTCATCGCCGACATCGACCCCCAGCGCATCGACGCCCCGATGCTGCAGTGCCAGCAATACCGCCATGCCGCTTTGCAGCGATATTTCCCGCTCTGCGGCCGTACCCCCCATCAAGACGGCCACCCGGCCAAACTCCAAAGGACTGCTGATTCTTTTCCGCCCGTTCACAACCGTTCCCCGACGATGCAGACTTCCGACTGCAATTTGATGCCCTCCCGGGCCGCCACTTCCGCCCTGACATGCTCGATCAACGCCTCGATATCGGCGGACGTGGCCGTTCCGGTATTGATGATGAAATTGGCATGTTTTTCCGATACACAGGCACCGCCGATGCAAAACCCCTTCAACCCGGACGCTTCGATCAACCTTGCGGCATGACCGCCCGGCGGATTCTTGAATACCGAGCCGCAGGTCGCCTGATTGGTGGGCTGGGTCTCCGCGCGCCTGGCCAGCAATTCCCGCATCTTTTCCAGGCTGGCTGCCCTGGATCCTTTCAGCAATCGCAGCCGGGCCGCGACGAACCATTCCCGCGCCGGTGTCCGCACCGACCGGTAGGCAATGTGGAAATCATCGGGCCTACGCAGCGTCGTTCCGCCCGCGGCATCGATCATCTCGACACTTTCCACGAACTCCCAGGTCTCGGAACCAAACGCCCCGGCATTCATTTTCAGGGCGCCTCCCATTGTGCCGGGAATACCCACCAGAAATTCGGCCCCGGCAAGACCGGCATCGGCGCAAAACCTGGCGACATGGGCACAGGGCACACCGGCTTCGACATAGACCAGATCGTCCTCCAGCAAGGCCATTTCCTTCAGTCTGCCGCGGGTATAGATCACTGTTCCGTGTATGCCGCCATCCCGTATCAGCAGGTTGCTGCCCAAGCCGATCCAGAAAACCGGCTCCATCGCAGGCAGCGTGGTCAGGAAGGTCTGCAAATCAGCCCGGTCGGCAGGAAAATACATCTGCTGCGCCGGGCCGCCGACCCGCCAGCTGGTGTATTTCCGCAATGGCTCCTGTTTGAGCAGACGACCTTTCAATGCCATGGTTCTCTTATCTGTTGTCCTTTGTGCTGTTTGCCTGATCCGCCAGACAGGCCTGCAGCTGTTCCGGCAGACCGGCGGCAATCTGGCCGACATTTCCGGCCCCCAGTGTCAGCACCACATCATCAGGCTGAACGATGCCGGCCAGAATCTTGGCCAGATCCTCATGGTGTTCCACGAACACCGGGTCGACCTGGCCGCGCAGCCGTATGCTGCGGCTCAGAGCCCTGGAATCGGCGCCGGCAATCGGCGTCTCCCCGGCGGTATAGATATCCAGCAGAATCAATACATCCACCGACGACAGGACCTGCACGAAATCCTCGAACAAATCCCGGGTGCGCGAATAGCGATGCGGCTGAAAAATCACCACTGCCCGGCGCTCCGGCCAGGCCTGATGCAGCGCCTCCAGCGTCGCGGCAATCTCCCGCGGGTGGTGGCCGTAGTCGTCGACGAAGGTCAGACGTCCGCCGGCATACTCCACATCGGCATTGATCTGGAAGCGTCTGGCCACCCCTTTGAATGCCGACAGACTCCTGACGATGGCCTGATCCGAGACATTCAGACTGGTCGCCACGGCAATCGCCGCCAGGGCATTGAGCATGTTGTGCCAGCCGGGCAGATTCAGGGTCACCTGCAGTGCTGCATGACCATCCGGACGCTGCACCTGGAAACTGGTATGCATGCCCTGCTGCTGAACGGCAACGGCCCGGACATCGGCATCCTGATGGGTGCCATAGGTAATCACCGGCTTGGAGACTTCCGGCAGGATTTCCCGCACTCCCGCATCGTCCAGACACATGACCGCCAGTCCATAAAAGGGCAGATGATGCAGAAAACCGAGAAAGGTTTCCTTCAAACGCTGAAAGCTGCCGCCATAGGTTTCCATATGGTCCTGATCGATATTGGTCACGACCGCCAGCATCGGCTGCAGGTACAGGAAGGAAGCATCGCTTTCATCCGCCTCCGCCACCAGATAATGTCCCTGGCCCAGCTTGGCATTGGAGCCGGCGCTGTTCAGCCGTCCACCGATCACGAAGGTCGGGTCCAGGCCGTCTTCGGCGAGCATGCTCGCGGTCAGGCTGGTGGTGGTGGTCTTGCCATGGGTGCCGGCGATGGCGATGCCGAAACGGAAACGCATCAACTCGGCAAGCATCTCCGCGCGGGGAATCACCGGAATCCTGTGCTGGTAGGCCGCATCGACCTCGACATTGCTGCGATCCACGGCGCTGGAAACGACCACCACGTCGGCATCCTCGACATGCTCCCGGTGATGCCCGATCCTGATCTTCACACCGGCTTCCGCCAGCCGCCGGGTGACCGCGGATTCCTTGATATCCGAACCCGAGACCCGATAGCCCAGATTGGACAACACCTCGGCAATGCCGCTCATACCGGTACCGCCAACGCCGACGAAATGAATGCGTTCGATGTTTCCCAGGGTATGATTGGGAATGACTCTGCCCCGGTCGTTCATAAGCCCGCCTCCGTAATGCACACTTCCGCGACGGCCTGCGTCGCATCCAGCCGGGCGCAGGATCTTGCCGCCCTGGCCATGGCCCTGATCTTTGGCCGGGTCGATTCGATCTGCCTGGCCAACATGCCACTGCCCAGTTCCCGCTGCGGGATCATCACCCCAGCGCCGGCATCGACCAGATAGTTGGCATTGGCAGTCTGATGATCGTCGATCGCCAGCGCGAAAGGCACCAGGATCGCCGGCAGGCCGGCTGCCGCCACTTCACTGACGGTCATGGCTCCAGCCCGGCAGATGATCAAATCCGCCCAGCGATACATGATCGCCATATCTTCGATAAAAGCCTCGACATCGGCCTCCACCCCCAACTGTCTGTAATTTTCCCTGACCTGTCCTAACATGGCCTTGCCGGTCTGATGCCGCACCTTGACCGACGTCACTTGCGCCAAAGCCTCCGGAACCACCTCGTTGAGCACCTGCGCCCCCTGACTGCCGCCGACCACCAGTACGCGCAGGTTGTCGTCACTGTGCGGACGTGGCTCCTGACCAATATTCAGCAGTTCCTCGCGCAGTGGATTGCCGGTGCAAAGCGCCGCAACCGGGCCATTGAAACTGCCCGGAAAGGCCTCCAGAACGACATTGGCCAACCGCGCCAGCAGGCGATTGGTGGTCCCCGGCACGCGGTTCTGCTCATGAATCACCAGCGGCACCCGGAACAGTTTCGCCATCAATCCGCCAGGCCCTGCCACGAATCCGCCCATGCCCAGCACCACGTCTGGCCGGCGTCTGCGCAGCACCCCGGCCGCCT
This sequence comes from Gammaproteobacteria bacterium, assembly GCA_024511045.1. Taxonomy (GTDB): domain Bacteria; phylum Pseudomonadota; class Gammaproteobacteria; order Methylococcales; family Methylomonadaceae; genus JANEMG01. The sequence continues at coordinate 3,864 of JANEMG010000057.1, forward strand.
GCGTGCAGGCATCGAGCAGCATCAGCGGCGCCTTCAATTTCGCCGTGAGTCCCTTGCCGCGCAGTCCGCTGACCGATATCCAGTCGATGTCGATACCGTTTTCCGGCACGATGCGGCTTTCCATGCCTTTTTTCGTACCCAGCCAGCTGACCTGCCAGCCCTGCTCCCTGAGCAGCCGGGCCACGGCCAAGGCAGGAAATACATGCCCGCCGGTACCACCGGCCATGATCAGGATGCGCTTGCCCATCGAACCTTCCCCTGCTTCGCCGCCGGCCGCTGCAATGCCAGCGTTTCACTGTGTATGCGGAACAGCAATGCCAGCGCACAACACATCGTGATCATGCTGCCGCCGCCGTAACTCATCAACGGCAGCGTCAGACCCTTGGTCGGCAGTACCCCCATGTTGACGCCCATATTGACGAAAGACTGAAATCCAAACCAGATGGCCAGTCCATAGGCGACGTAGGCGGAAAATTGCCGATCCATGCGTTCCGCTTCGCTGCCGATGACAAAGGCACGCCACAACAGCAATGAATAGAGGCCAATGGTGGTCAACACGCCAAGCAGACCCAATTCTTCGGCAATTACGGAAAACAGAAAATCGGTATGCGCCTCCGGCAGATAAAACAGCTTCTGAATGCCCGCGCCCAGCCCCACCCCCAGCCATTCACCCCGTCCAAAGGAGATCAATGCCTGCACCAGTTGGAAACCGGTTTTCAGCGGATCCACCCAAGGGTCGATGAAGGCCGTCACACGCGCCCAGCGGTAGGGTGAAAAATACACCAGCGCCAGCGCCAGCAGCGTCACCAGTGCCAGCAGCAGAAAAAACTGCCAGAGCCGGGCGCCGCTGAGAAACATCACGCCCAGGGCAATGATCAAAACCACCACCGCGGAACCGAAGTCAGGCTCCAGGAGCATCAACAGGCAGGCGAAGGACAGCAGCAGCAATGGCCGGAACAGTCCGTAGGTGGTTTTTCTGAGCATCTCGCCATGCCGGGTGACGTATCCGGCCATGTAGATGACGGAAAAGAACTTGACGATTTCCGACACCTGAATTCTGAAGCCCGCCACGGACAGCCAGCGGTAGCTGCCATTGACCTTGACCCCCAGTCCCGGAATCAACACCATGACCAGCAGCAGCAGGCCGAAAATAAACAGCCAGGGACCGCTTCTTTCCCAGAATTCCATGTCCACCGAAACCACGACTCCCGCCGCAATAATGCCGATGCCAATATGCAGCAATTGCCTGAATGGATAATGAAAACTGTCGCTGATCGGAGCCCTGGCCCCAAGATGCAGCGATGCCGAGGTCATCATGACGAACCCGAACAACAGGATCGCCAGGCTGATGCACAACAGCAGGGGATCCTGGGAAAACCGGGACATCATGGACTGCAACGGCGTTCCTGTCTGAATCTTCATGCCGCCAGACTCCTCACAGCAGCAATGAATTTCTCACCGCGCTCCTGGTAGTTCTTGAACTGGTCCAGACTGGCGCAGGCCGGTGACAGCAATACGCTTTCCCCCGGGTTGGCCAGACCCGCGGCAATCTTCACCGCTTCCTGCAAATCCTCTGCCGGATACACGGGTACCGCGCTGCTGATGGCCTGGGTAATCAGCGGGGCATCCTTGCCCAGCAGCACCACCGCCCTGGCCTTGTCCTGAACGGCCGGCGCCAGTTCGCGCATATCTGCGCCCTTGCAATCGCCGCCTGCGATCAGAATCACCTTTTTCTGCACTCCCTGCAATGCCGCCACACAGGCGCCGATATTGGTCGCCTTGGAATCATTGATCCAGGTGACACCGTCGATTTCCGCCACCTTCTGCATGCGATGCGCCAGACCCTTGAACTCCCGTAATGCCTGACACATGGCTGACCCGGGCAATGCCAGCGCCCTGCCCAGCGCCAGGGCCGCCAGGGCATTGGCGACATTGTGCCGGCCAGTCACCTGCAGCCCCTGCACCGGCAGCAGACTCTGTCCGGCATGACACAGCCATTCTCTGCCGTCGATGCTCTGCACATGAAAATCGGCCGCTTCGGTCAGGCCAAAGGTCAGCGTGCGCCGGCCCGGCTCCCGCATCGCCGCAACGACGGGGTCGTCCGCATTCAACACCATGACACCCTGGCCGGCGAAAATCTTCTGCTTCTGCCGGGCATAGTCAGCCATATCCCGATAGCGGTCCATATGATCGGCGGTGACATTCAATACCGTTGCCGCCGCAGCCCGCAACCGGGATGTCCTTTCCAACTGAAAACTGGAAAGTTCCAGCACATATAATTCCGCATGACTTTCCAGCAGATCCAGCGCCGGCGTCCCCAGGTTGCCGCCCACTGCGGTTTCGATGCCCGCCGCTTCCGCCATGTTGCCGAGCATCGTGGTCACGGTGCTTTTGCCATTGGAACCGGTAATTGCCGCCACCGGCCGGTCAACGGCACAGGCAAACAGGTCAATATCGCTCAATATCCGGGCGCCATTGGCACGTGCATGCTCGATGACCCTTTCGGTCAGCGCAACGCCAGGGCTGACCACCAGATGCGTCGCCACATCGAAGGCGGCTTCATGAAAACCGCCGGTAAAGACCGGTGTGTCGGGCACTTCCTGCAGCAGTTCATCGAGCAGCGTCCTTTCCTTGCGGCGGCTGTCCACTACGGCAAACCTGATACCCAGACGATGCAGAAACAAAGCCACGGAGACGCCGGTCTTGCCCAGCCCCACCACCAGTATTCTGGAATGCGCCGGATCGATTCCCAGCGACTGCAGCAATGCTTCTTTGATGGCTAGTCTATCCACTCGGCTTATCTCAATTTCAATGTCGCCAGGCCGATCAGCACCAGAATCACCGTGATGATCCAGAATCTGACGATCACCCGGGGCTCGGGCCAGCCCTTCAATTCAAAATGATGATGAATCGGCGCCATGCGGAAGATTCGCCTGCCGGTCAGCTTGTAGGACACCACCTGCATGATCACCGACACCGTCTCCATCACGAACACGCCGCCCATGATCATCAATACGATCTCCTGGCGGACCAGCACGGCAATGACTCCCAGGGCGGCGCCCAATGCCAAGGCACCGACATCACCCATGAATACCATCGCCGGATAGGCGTTGAACCACAGAAACCCCAACCCCGCACCGACGATCGCCGAACAGATGACCGTCAGTTCCCCGCAATTCGGTAAAAAGGGAATGGCCAGATATTCGGCAAAATTGACGTTCCCCGACAAATAGGCAAAGATCCCCAGACCACTGGCCACCATGACCGTCGGCATGATCGCCAGACCATCCAGGCCATCGGTCAGATTGACGGCATTGCTGGTGCCGACGATGACCAGATAGGCCAGAAGCACATAGGTCCAGCCCATCTCGATCATGACATTTTTGAAAAAAGGCACGATAAATATGGTTTCCGCCGGCAATTCCGCGGTTTGATACAGAAAAACCGCTGCTGTCAGGCCGATCACCGACTGCCAGAAAAACTTGGCTTTCGAGGACAGGCCATCGCTGTTGCCCTGCATTACTTTCCGGTAGTCATCGACAAAGCCGATGATGCCGAAGCCGATCGTGACCAGCAGCACCACCCAGACATAGCGGTTTTCCAGGTTCCCCCACAGCAGCGTGCTGATGGCGATGGCCACCAGGATCAGCGTTCCACCCATGGTTGGCGTGCCGGCTTTTTCATAATGGGATTCCGGTCCGTCGACGCGTACGCTCTGACCGATATTGTTGCGGCTCAAGCGCCGAATCATGGCCGGCCCGATAATGAAAGAAATCAGCAGTGCGGTCAGCGCTCCAAGAATGGCGCGAAAGGTCAGATACTGAAAGACCCGGAATCCGCCATCGAATGTCATCAAATAATCTGTCAAATAAAGTAACATCGCATCACTTCCTGAAATCGTCGACCAGTGCTGCCACCACGCGCTCCATCTGCCGGGCTCTGGAGCCCTTGACCAGAATGGCTTCGTGTCCCTGCGACTGTTGTAGCAGAGTGTCGATCAAAGCACTTTGCGAGGCAAAAAACAGGGCCCCTTTGCCGAACATACGCACCGTATGTTCAGCATCAGGGCCAGTGGCTAACAAGCGCGCAACCTGCATGGATTTGATCTCTTTCCCCATTTGTTCATGTAGTGCCCTGCTGTCCTCTCCCAGTTCTCCCACGGAACCCAGCACCACCCATGGCTCACGTCCGCAGTCGTGCAGCACCTCCAGAGCTGCCCGCAGCGATGACGGATTGGCATTGTAGGTATCATCGATGACCAGGCAGCCGCGGCGCCCGCGCAGCAACTGCAGACGGCCAGGCACCGGCCGCACCGCTTCCAGGCCCTGCCGGATCTGCTCCAGACCGATACCCATGGCCAGCGCCGCGGCGCTGGCGGCCAGAGCATTCAGGACATTGTGTCTGCCGGCCAGAGGCAATGCCACCGGCAGAGACTGCTGATCCGCCTGCAGGGTAAATTCACTGACGAAACGCTCCTTCCTGATCCCTGTCTTTACGTCCGAAGCGGTGACGTCTGCAGCGCTGTCCAGGGCAAAAGAGAGGACTTTCCTGGCGCCGGCAAGCTGCCGCCAATAAGCATAGAAACGGTCTTCGGCATTCAGTACCGCTGTGCCGTCTGCGGACAATTCCGCGATAATTTCGCCCTTCGCTCTGGCAACGCCTTCAAGACTGCCGAAGCCCTCGATATGGGCGGTGCCGGCATTGGTGATCAATGCCACATCCGGCCGTGCGCAGCGGCACAGAAAACCGATTTCTCCGGCATGATTGGCGCCCATTTCGATGACCGCGCAGGCATGCCCGACCTGCATCCTCAGCAACGTCAACGGCACGCCGATAGCATTGTTCAAATTGCCCTTGGTATACAGCACCTCGGCATGGACGCCCAGGATTGCCGCCAGCATTTCCTTGACGGTGGTCTTGCCGTTGCTGCCGGTGATGGCGCACAAGGGCAGCGACAATTCCTCCCGCCAGGCCGATGCCAGATCCGCCAATGCCTGTCGGGTATCCGCCACGACAATGGCCGGCAGCCTGGTTTCCAGCTGTCGCTCCACCAGCACCGCCGCGGCGCCGGCCTGCTCGGCCTGCGGCACAAAGTCGTTGCCATCGAAATTTTCTCCGCGGATGGCGATATACAAATCTCCCGGCTGCAAGGTACGGGTATCGATGCTGACCGACGCGATGGCGGCTTCGCCGCCCAGCAGCCTGCCATGCACGGCGCGGTTGATGTCGCTGAGCTGCATGATCATCGCCGTCCCTCTCTGGCCTGCAATGCATCGGCCGCGACCAGGCAATCGCTGAACGGAATTCTCCGCCCGGCGATTTCCTGATAATCTTCATGCCCCTTGCCAGCAATGACGATCCAGTCGTCACTTTGCGCATTGCCAATCACCGTCCGGATCGCCGCCTCGCGATCCCGGATCACTTCTATTCCGTCACCGCGGCACCCGGCCAGAATATCCTGGATGATTTTCCCGCCATCTTCACTGCGCGGATTGTCATCGGTGACGACGACATGATCGGCCCAACGCTCGGCGATGCCGCCCATCAATGCCCGCTTGCCCGTGTCCCGGTCGCCGCCGCAGCCAAACACCAGCCACAGGGCATGCTTCGGATGCTTGTGCAGACTGCGCAGCACTTTCTCCAGGGCATCCGGCGTATGGGCATAATCGACGAATACCAGCAGCTTTTCCTGCGCCGACTCGAGGCACTGCATCCGCCCCGGCACCGGCTGCAGCCGTTGTACGGCCTGCAATGCATCGCTCAAATCAACATCCAGCGCCAGCAGCGTGGTCAAAACCGCCAGGACGTTCTCCACGTTGAAATCACCGAACAAGGGCATGGTCACGGTTTGCCGCTGCCCACGCCACTGTACCGTGAAAGCGATGCCCCGCGGCATGTGCCTGATACCGGACACGCTGACGGTTTCCGCATCGTGCAGGGCGTTTCCCTGCAAACTGTAGCCCCACAGCCGCACGCCGGCCGGCACCGCCGCGAGCATCTGCCCGCTGAAGGCGTCGTCCAGATTGATCACGGCAAATTCCAGACCCGGCGTATGCAGCAGGGTCAGTTTCGTCTCCACATAGGCTGCCATGGAACCGTGGTAATCCAGATGATCCCGGCTGATATTGGTATAGACCGCGCCTTTGAAGCGTATTCCTGCTGCCCTGCCCTGCGCCAGACCATGGGAGGAAACCTCCATGGCCACCGCAGTCCTGCCAAGCCTGACGAATTCGGCCAGCATTTCCTGTATGGACAGGGCATCCGGCGTGGTATTCAAGGTCTGCCGCAGCTCGCCCCATGCTCCCCAGCCCAGCGTGCCGATGATTCCGCAGCCCGGCAGAATCTGCCCCAGAAACTGGCTGCAGGATGTTTTGCCATTGGTTCCGGTAATGCCGATCACCTGCAGGGCCGCCGAAGGATCAGCATAGAATCGCGCCGCGATCACCCCCACCTGCCGGGCCAGGTTTTCCACCGCGATCAGCGGTGTCTGTCCTGCCTCTGCCAGCCATTGCTGAATGTTTTCCTCCGGTTCGTAAATGATCACCGCGGCGCCATTGTCCAGCGCCTGCTCGATATGTTCGATGCCATGCTGCCGGG
>JANEMG010000383.1 GCA_024511045.1 Gammaproteobacteria bacterium
CTTTGTTTCTCCTCTGCGCTATCGCACGCCGGATAAACAGTGCGGCCCTGGTCGCTACCGAGGACTAACCGCCTTCGCTTCGCTCTCCATGGCGGTCAGCGATAGAGTCTGTGTTCAGCAATTATAGCAAGTACCGCATCGGGCAGGAGAAAACCGGGATCTTTGCCTTCGGCGATGATCTCCCTGATGCGGGTGGCGGAGATTTCCAGGCGGGTGACCTGCTGGAACAGCAGCCGTCCACAGGCAGTTGTCTGCAGCGTTTCGACGGCATCCGCCAGTCTGCCTTGGTAAAAAGGGACCAACGCCTCATGCCGCCAGCCGGGACGGGTGATGACCACGATGTGGGCATGATCGAACAGCTGCCGCCAGCGGTGCCAACTCTGCAGCTGCAAGAAGGCATCGCAGCCGATGCACAGCAGCAGCGGCTCCTCTGCCCCGACTTCCGACCTGATGGAAGCCAGCGTGTCGATCATGTAGGATGGCCCTGCCCGGTCCAGCTCCCGGGTATCGACGACCAGCCCTGGATGCCCGTCCAGCGCGGCATGCAGCATTTCCACCCGCATCGCGACCGATACCGCCGGCTGCTCCCGATGCGGCGGCCTTGCGCTGGGCACCAGGCGCATTTCCGTCGCAGCAAAGATTTCCCGGATTTCCAGCGCGGTGCGCAGATGCCCGAAATGCACCGGATCGAAGGTCCCTCCGTAGATGCCGATCATTCAACGGCGGATCTGGCCATCCCCGAGGACCACGAATTTCACCGTGGTCAAGCCTTCCAGGCCCACCGGACCGCGGGCATGCAGCTTGTCCGTGCTGATGCCGATCTCCGCTCCCAGGCCGTATTCGAAGCCGTCGGCAAAGCGCGTCGACGCGTTGACCATCACCGAACTGGAGTCCACTTCCCGCAGGAAGCGCCGGGCGCGGCTGTAGTCCTCGGTGACGATGGACTCGGTATGCGCCGAGCTGTATCGCGCGATATGCTGCAGCGCGGCATCGAGGTCATCGACGATCCGGATGGACAGTACCGGCGCCAGATACTCGGTCTGCCAGTCCTGCTCCGTTGCCCGCTTGCAGCCGGTCAGCAGCGCGCAGGTCTTCAGGCAGCCGCGCAGTTCCACGCCCGCCTGCCGGTATTTTTCCGCCAGTTCCGGCAGGACCCTGGCGGCAATGCCTTCTGCCACCAGCAGGGTTTCCATGGCATTGCACACGCCATAGCGGTGGGTCTTGGCGTTGTAGGCGATGTTCACGGCCTTGTCCGGGTCCGCCTTGTCATCGATATAGACATGGCAGATACCATCGAGATGCTTGATCACGGCGATGCTGGCCTCCCGGGTGATGCGCTCGATCAGTCCCTTGCCTCCCCGGGGAATGATCACGTCCACGTAATCGTTCATGGTGATCAGTTCGCCCACCGCGGCGCGTTCGGTGGTGGCCACCACCTGCACCGCCTCGACCGGCAGGCCGGCCGCCTGCAGCCCCTCGGAAATACAGGAGGCGATGGCCTGGTTGGAACGCAGCGCTTCGGAGCCGCCCCGGAGTATGCAGGCGTTGCCGGATTTCAGGCACAGCGCCGCGGCATCGACCGTGACGTTGGGCCGGGATTCATAGATGATGCCGACCACCCCCAGCGGCATGCGCATCCTGCCCACCTGAATGCCGCTGGGACGATAGCACAGATCGGAGATGCCGCCGACCGGATCGGCGAGCGCGGCAACCTGCTCGAGGCCTTCGAGCATCGCATCGATTCTGCCCGGGGTCAGTTCCAGCCTGTCCAGCAACGCGGCATCCAGGCCGTTTTTCCGGCCTGCCTGCAGATCCTGCCGGTTCTGTTCCGCCAGAAAATCCCGTTGTTTTTCGATCTGTGCGGCGATTTCCAGCAGTGCGCGGTTCTTGTTACCGGTCTCCGCCCGGCTCATCCGCCGCCCCGCCTGTCTCGCCTGCCGGCCCAGGCCGGTCATGTATTCTCTGATGTTCATCTATTTGTCATCGACGTGTTGCATTCTGTTGTCTTGTTACCGGTTGGGTGGCATGGCTTTGCCGGCAGGCTTCGTCGTTGCCGAAAGGCAAAAGCCACCGCATGGCCGATCATTATATACCGTTGGCAAATCATAATTTAGCAAAACAGTAGCACCAGAAAATGCCGTAAGCATTTGTTAATATGTGATATGTTTCTATTAGCCGGCTGTTTCTGGCTGCTAAATTTTCAAGTGCGGAAAGTATATAACAAATACGGCAGTGTTGATTTCCGGGATTGCCAGCCAGACAGCAGCAACTTTTCAGGAAACCTGCGCCATCGAAGCGTGGCTTTTCCGATATATTTTTATTGACGCCGCCATCACACCTGATTATTATAACTTTCTAGAGCCATATGCAAAACTAAAAATTGATTTTGGCTGGTTGAATGCTGCGCACCCTGTGGATGCGAATGATTCTCAATAATTACGTATTTCTATGGTGGATCCATTCTCCCGTCCAATATTTGTACAACTGAAGTTTCCCAGAAATTATTCAAGCCACCATGCGCAGCAGCACAGTGACCAGAGAATTTCCGGGGGGATTGCCGGGTTTGGGGCAAACCCTGGCAAAATTCTCATCCAAAGCCGCTT
>JANEMG010000384.1 GCA_024511045.1 Gammaproteobacteria bacterium
TAACAAGTTTTTAATATCGAGAAAAAATGAGGCGCTAACGCGCATTTTATTTATATAATTCAATTTGATAGCTTAAGCCTTCGGCATTATCTACCCACAGATATCGCTGAGGAGGCAAATGTTATTTGGTCAATATCAATTTTCCACTGCGGGTAATGCGTAAAATGTATTCCTCACCCTGATGTTCGATAATCAGTTTTTGCCGATGCTGAAACAGGCATTCACTTGAGATTCTGGATTCAAGCGCTGGACTGCCGGATGCCTGTAAATTTTCAGGAGTACGGCAGGGTGATTGATCGTTATGCGGCATAGCAGGCAGTGGTGTTGTGAAAGGATGACGAATTATAAATGAGAACGATTATCAATACAAATATTATTAATATATTTCCTCCTGCGGCTTTGCAACGGCATGCGTTTTTCAGGCAAAGATGCAGAACCATGACGATTGAGGCAAACCGCTTGAACAGATTCTGGCTAGAAAAGTCGAGAGAGCTTCAAGGGGCACTTTCCGTGCGCATTTTGATCGGGCAGTGGCTGGCGCAGCCGCATTTTTAAAATTAGATAGCATCTATAAACACCCATCCATGGGGTGTTAAAGACAAGAAAACAGCAAATGCGATTGGCTTGTTTCTTCACAATCAATATCTTGCGGTCATTGATTGTGCCGGTACTTCCCTGTGCCGGATCAGTTCCCGTCTATAAATGACGGGAACTAATACAGCCCCTGTTTTTTATGCCACTTTATGTCTTTTGCGGGCAATTTTTTTAATTCGACTATTTACCAAGCCATTGCACAGTCATGGGGAACAGGTGCTGCACTAATCCGGCCTGGCTGCCTTGGCAGCGCGGGATGATTCACAGGCGGGAAAAAGAGTTGCTTCTACAGGTTTTCTTCGCCGCCTGGTGCCGCTTCAGAATCAGGCATCCGGCAGAAACCCTGCGCCGGCAGATCCAGGGCGCTGTTGAATTTGCTGGACAGATTTTGAAAGGCGATCAGGCCGGTCAGTTCCACGATGGCATCGTCGTCGAAGTAGCGATGCAGCTGCTTCACCAGATCGTCATCCACTTGCCGGTCCGTGTAGGTTACCGCCTCGACGTATTGCAAGACGAGCCGCTCCCTTTCGTCGAAGATATCGCTGTCCCGCCACTGGGCGAGTGCCTCGACCTTGTCCATGGAGCCGCTGCGCCTGGCCAGTACCGAGGAGTTGATGTCGATGCAGAACAGGCACCAGTTGATCTGCGACACGCGCACGGTAATCAGGGACCGCAGTACCGGATCGATGGGGCTGGACCGCTGGTCCAGCACGCCATAGAGTATCGCGACGGCCGCGAACAGTTTCGGCACCCTGGCCCAGACCAGCGGCGGTTTCAGTACCTGCCCGTACTTTCTGTTCTGGTTCCAGAAAAAGGGGCGAAGATACCAGGGATAGCGGTTGACGGGTTTTGTGCTGACACGCATGGCAATGTTCCTGTCTTGCTGTGGATACAAGCCATTATCTAGCAGGAATTGCAGGCCGGGCAAGCCTTGCTGGTTTTCTGTTTGTACTTGTTCAGATCGATTTCAGCATGGCAGCGCCAAACTCAGGACCATGAGCTGCTGGCGTTCGAGGTTCGCTTCTGTCGTTTCCTTTTCCGGGGACATCGGCAGTCGTGGTTTGTTGTCAGCAACCAAGGCTCCGCAGATTGACTTGCAGTGCTGCGTCGATGTCTTTAGAGTAGCGGTAATTTTTTTTAATTCAGGACCAAGAATGAAGAAATACTGCTTTTCCGCCTTTCTGCTGGCAGCGATGATGACTGCCGGATTGTTTCCCAGTCATCCGGCCATGGCGGCGCTTCCGCAATCGGCGGCAGGCACGCCGCTGCCGTCTCTGGCGCCGATGCTGGAGCGGACCATGCCGGCGGTGGTCAATATATCGACCACCACCAATGTGAAAATGCGCGAGAACCCGTTGCTGCGGGATCCTTTCTTTCGCCACTTTTTCGAATTGCCCAACCAGCCGCGGCTGCGCAAGAGAAAAAACAGCCTGGGCTCCGGGGTGATCATCGACAAGGATGCCGGGCTGGTGCTGACCAACAACCATGTTATTCACAAGGCCGACGAGATTGTCGTGACCCTCAACGATGGCCGGCAGTTGCAGGCAAAACTGGTGGGTACCGATCCGGCAGCCGATATCGCCGTGATCCAGATTCCCGCCGACAACCTGACCGAACTGCCCATCGCCGATTCCGATCAATTGCGGGTCGGCGATTTCGTCGTGGCCATCGGCAATCCCTTCGGCCTGGGGCAGACCGTGACTTCGGGCATCATCAGCGCGCTGGGACGCTCCGGGCTGGGCATCGAAGGCTACGAGGATTTCATCCAGACCGATGCCTCGATCAATCCCGGCAACTCCGGCGGCGCCCTGGTGAACCTGCGCGGTGAACTGGTGGGAATCAATACCGCCATCCTGGCGCCCAGCGGCGGCAATGTCGGCATCGGTTTCGCCATCCCGACCAATATGGCGATGACCATCAAGGAGGCGCTGGTCAAGCATGGCGAGGTGCGTCGCGGTCTGTTGGGGGTGACGACGCAGGACCTGACCCCGGAACTGATGCCTGTCTCT
>JANEMG010000058.1 GCA_024511045.1 Gammaproteobacteria bacterium
CAAATCATAATTTAGCAAAACAGTAGCACCAGAAAATGCCGTAAGCATTTGTTAATATGTGATATGTTTCTATTAGCCGGCTGTTTCTGGCTGCTAAATTTTCAAGTGCGGAAAGTATAAATTGCTGCAACTGGGCATCCACCCTGCCATTGAAGGAATCCTTGGGAAATTCGCCCTGCCCGTCACGCTCCCCTGCCTCCATCTGGGACAGCAGCTGCAATGCCTGGTCGACGGTCGACACGGCATGGATATGAAACCGGCCCGCTTTTGCCGCATCCACGACATCCTGGCGCAGCATCAAATGCATGACATTGCTCTCGGGGATGATCACCCCCTGATCGCCGGTCAGACCCTTCTTGCTGCAGATATCGAAAAAACCCTCGATTTTTTCATTGACGCCGCCGATGGGCTGCACCTGGCCAAGCTGGTTTACCGATCCGGTCAGCGCCAGATTCTGGCAGAGCGGCACTTGGGCAAGCGATGACAAAATGACGCATAACTCGGCCAAAGAGGCGCTGTCGCCGTCCACATGCCCGTAGGATTGTTCGAAGACCAGACTGGCCGCCATGGAAAAAGGCGCCTGTCTGGCATACCGGGCTGCGATGAAGCTGGACAGTATCATCACCCCCTTGCTGTGAATGGCGCCTCCCAGCTCCGTTTCCCGTTCGATATCGACAATCTTGCCATTCCCCAGCCGGGTGGTAGCGGTAATCCGCGAAAGCTGCCCAAAGGAAAACTCACCCAATTGCAGGACCGACAGACCATTGACCTGGCCCGTCACTTTGCCCTCTGTATCGATCATCACGATGCCGCGGTGAATATTCTCGTACAATTTTTCCCTGACCCGGTCGGAACGATAGATTTTCTGATCGATGGCCTGCTGCACATCACTGGCCAGGATATTGGCGTGACCGTTGCTTTCCGCCCAGTAATTCGCTTCCGCCAGCAAGTCACTGATACTGCGCAAATGTGTGGAAAGCTTTTCCGAATCGCCGACCAGCCTGGAACTGTGCTCGATGACCCGGGCCACTGCCTGCCGGGTCATCGGCTGCAGCTTTTCCCTCTTGACGATGGTCGCCAGATAGCGGGCATATTCCTTGATTGCACTGTCGTCGCGGGGCAGCGACTCATCGAAGTCTGCGGCAACCTTGAACAGATCCTGAAACTCCGGATCATAGAAGCTCAACAGGTAGTAGAGCATCCGGTCGCCCAGCAATATGATTTTTACTTTCAGCGGTATCTTTTCCGGTTCCAGCGAAGTCGTACTGATCAGGCTCAACGACCGCTCCAGAGACTCGATGCGTATTTCACCGGCCTGCAGGACGCGCTTCAGGCTTTCCCAGGCATAGGGCTGCAGCAGCAGTTTACGGGCATCGAGAATCAGATAGCCACCATTCGCCCGGTGCAGCGCCCCGGGCTTGATCATCGTGAAATCGGTCCACAGGCTGCCCATATGTGCCTGGTAATCGAAGCGCCCCAATAAGTTGGCGTAGTTCGGATGGTCTTCGTAAACGACCGGAGCCGCCTTGTTTTCACTGTGATCCACCAGCAGGTTGACCTGATAGTGGCGGAAGGGATTGGGCTCTACGGGCATTTCCAGAAACGGCAGCACCGCTTCCCGATGGGGAATGAAATCGCGGACGTGATCGACGATATATTTCTTGGCCTCTTCCAGATACTGGAGAACAGCGGGATAGTCCAGATACTTGTTTTTCAGGTCTTCGATCAGATGATTAACCGCCAGTTCGGCAACCCCCCGGTTCAACGCCTTCAGTTTCTGCTTGGCCTCCTTGCGCCAGGCAGGGAATTTCTTCAGCAATTTCTGCAGCTTTTGCTGCAAATTGGCGATCACCTCCTGAATCTTGAGCTGTTCCTGCTCGGACATTTTCTTGAACTGATCGGCATTGATGACTTCGTTGTTCTCATCGACCGGAGCAAAGGCATAGCCGGTCGGCGTCTCGATCAGGATGACATGCTGCTGCGCCGCCTCTTCGCGCAGTTTGTTGAGCTCCTGAAATTCGCGCTGCTTCGCCTCCTCCTCCAGTTCCTCGGTCCGGGCACGGTATTCATCGCCATTGAAGGCTGCCGGAATGGCGATGCTCAATTCCTCCACCAGCTGCGTCATATCCTCCTTGAAGCGTTTGCCTCTGCCGGGCGAAACTGCAGCGCCCGGGGCTTGGTTGGCTGGCTGAAATTGTTGACATAGCACCATTCCGGCGGAATCGGCTGCCTTTCCGCCTCGAACCCGACCAGCTCCCGAATGGCCGTCAGCTTGCCGGTGCCGCTTGGCGCCAGGGCAAAAATATTGAAACCGCCACCCGTCATGCGGATGCCGAAGCGGATCGATTCGACGGCTCGGTCCTGCCCCATGACGATATCGATATCTTCCAGCTGGTCGGTCGTTTCAAACTCGAAGCCGTCGAAGCGGCAGGCGTTGTACAGTGATTCAGGATCCAGTAATGTATTTTTCATTGTTGTTTATTGTCGTGACTCGATCAGTAATGCGCTGTTGTCAGAATCCGGGCCGGCTGGTCATCCTGTACCTTCAAGAAAAACAACTATCCAGAATGCCTGGTCATTCCCGGCGAGGCCAGGAATCCTGAACGTCATGGGTCCAAATGACAGACGTGTCTGTGCTGAACAGCATTCCCAGAATATTGCCATCGCGGGGGGCTGTATCTTGATCATGTTCAGGATCGCTGACCTGGCTTCATTATGCGCCCGTCATCATTCGGAAAACAACCCCTCCACCCGCTGAAAGCCTCTGGGCAGCGCTGCGCCCCGTCTCGCCCGGCTGCCCAGGTAATGTTCCCGGTCTCCTGGCTTCAGAGTCAGGTGCCGTTTTCCGGAAACGATTTTCAGGTTGCCGTCGACAGCAATGCAGGCCACCGACAGCAGACGGTCCTTGCCCGCTGCCAGATCGGCCGACGGAATCTGAATCAATTTGTTGCCTTTGCCACGGGACAAAATCGGCACTTCCGAGACGGGGAAAATCAGCAGCCGGCCCTGGCTGGTCACTACCGCCAGCAAATCGGATTCGTGCCGCACCGGCACCGGCCTGATCACCGCTGCCCCCTTCGGCAGGGTCAGAATGCTCTTGCCGGCGCGATTCTTGGTCGTCAGATCCTTGATCTGCAGCCGGAAGCCATAGCCAGCGCTGCTGGCCAGCAGATACCAGTCATCAGGGTCGCCTGCGGTGAGGTAGAGAAACAACGACCCGGCCGGCGGCTTCAGACGACCGGTCAAGGGCTCTCCCTGACTGCGTGCCGAGGGCAGATCATGGGCAGAGACGGCATACACCCGCCCGGTACTGTCGAAGACATACACAGGCATCGTGGTTCTGGCCGGCACTGCATCCAGATAGGCGTCGCCGGACCGGTAATTCAATGCCCTTGGATCGATATCATGCCCCTTGGCGGCACGTATCCAGCCTTTTTCCGAGAGCACCACGGTGACCGGTTCGTTGCTGATCAGGGCTGCGGCATCCAGTGCCTGGGAAGCCTGCCGGTGTACGATCGGCGAGCGACGGGCATCACCATACTTTTCCGCATCCAGCTGAATTTCTTTTTTTATCAGCTGGTTCAGCAAGGATCTGGAAGCCAGGGTTTTCTCCAGCGCCTTCCTTTCCTCCTCCAGTTCCTGCTGCTCCCCACGGATTTTCATTTCCTCGAGCTTCGCCAGATGCCGCAGCTTCAACTCCAGAATCGCTTCCGTCTGGGCGTCACTCAGACGGAAGCGTTCCATCAGCACCGGCTTGGGGTGTTCTTCCGTACGGATAATGGCGATGACTTCGTCGATATTCAGATAGGCGATCAGCAGGCCTTCCAGAATATGCAGTCTGGACAGGATTTTCTGCAGACGGAACTGCAGCCGTTTTCTCACCGTTTCGCTGCGGAACACCAGCCATTCCTGCAGGATATCCAGCAGATTCTTGACCTGCGGCCGACCGTTCAGGCCAATCATGTTCAGATTGACCCGGTAATTCTTTTCCAGATCCGTGGTGGCGAACAGGTGCGACATCAAGGCTTCGATGTCGGTTCTTCTGCTGCGCGGGATCACCAGCAGCCGGGTGGCGTGCTGATGGTCGGATTCATCGCGAAGGTCTTCGACCATGGGCAGCTTCTTGGCCTGCATCTGCGCTGCGATCTGCTCCAGCAGTTTGGCTCCCGAAACCTGGTGCGGCAACGCGGTAATGACGATATTGCCGTCTTCCAGCTCATAACGGGCGCGCATCTTGATGGACCCGGTACCGGCACGGTACATCTTCTGGATCTCCTCGGTGGAGCTGACGATCTCCGCCTCGGAGGGATAATCGGGCCCCTGGATATGACTGAACAGCACATCCCAGGCATTGTCCGGCGCATCCAGCAGCTGGATACAGGCGGCAGCCACTTCCCGCAGGTTGTGCGGCGGAATGTCCGTGGCCATGCCCACGGCGATGCCCATGGTACCGTTCAAGAGGATATTGGGCAGGCGTGCGGGCAGCAGCACCGGCTCCCTCAGAGTGCCGTCGAAATTTTCCGTCCAGTCCACGGTCCCCTGTCCCAGTTCGCTCAGAAGGGTCTGGGCATAGGCAGTCAACCGGGACTCGGTATAGCGCATCGCGGCAAAGGATTTCGGGTCGTCACTGGAGCCCCAGTTGCCCTGACCATCGACCAGCGGGTAGCGATAGGAAAAACTCTGCGCCATCAGCACCATAGCCTCGTAGCAGGCCGAATCGCCATGGGGGTGATATTTGCCCAGCACATCGCCCACCGTGCGCGCCGATTTCTTGTGCTTGGCCAGGGCCGTCAAACCAAGTTCTGACATGGCATAGACGATGCGCCGCTGTACCGGCTTTAGGCCATCGGCGATATTGGGCAGCGCCCTGTCCAGGATCACGTACATGGAATAATCCAGGTACGCTTTCTCGGTAAAGTCCTTCAGCGGCAGCCGTTCAAAATTTTCCTCGATACCCATAAGCAATGAATCCTTGCATAAAAGTTACTACTCTGGCCCCTCTCCGGAAGACGCCGTGAATACGTCCCTGCAGGCTTGGCTTTGGCATCCCTGCCAAAGACACTTCCTCCACAGACCACCCATAGGGGCTTCTTCCGGTAGGGGTGAGTAGTTACGAATAAAACAATGTTCGTTATTCGAAATTTGCTTCCTGATTATCCTCTGCCGTCGCCCACAACGAGCAGCGAACAAGACAATAACGATCAATCCTTCCAGAGACAATTGCCGCCGGCTTTTTCTATCGCCTGCAAACGCTGCCGGTGACTTTGCCATTCCGCATCGGAACAGGTGATGACCGGCAGTCTCGGCCGGTCCGTCGACAGGCGCTTGATTTTCCGGGAGCCCGCACTATTACCCTGCAGTCCATCGTCATCCAGCAGCGAGGACTGACCGCCGGTCAGCAGCAGAAACACATCGGCAAGAATTTCCGCATCCAGCAGAGCGCCATGCAGTTCACGGTGGCTGTTGTCGATGCTGTAGCGCTTGCACAAGGCGTCCAGACTGTTGCGCTGCCCGGGATACTTCTGCCGGGCATAGATCAGGGTGTCGAAAATCCGGCTGTAATCTTCAATTTTCCCGAGCGGTTTGTCCAGCAGACTGAATTCATGGTTCAGAAAGCCGACATCGAAGGGGGCGTTGTGAATAATCAACTCGGCACCGTCGATGAAGGCGATGAAATCCTCGACGACATCGGTGAAGCGCGGTTTGTCCAGCAAAAACTCATTGCTGATGCCATGCACTTCAATCGCACCCTCATCGATGTGACGATCGGGATTCAAATAGACATGGAAATTGTTGTCAGTCAACCGGCGGTTGACCAGTTCCACACAGCCAATTTCAATGATCCGGTGGCCTTCTTCCGGATTCAGCCCGGTCGTTTCGGTATCCAGTACGACTTGCCGCATCATCTCTCCTGCAAGATTTCATCGATGCCCCGGTTTGCCAGCAAATCGGCATGATCGTTTCCGGCATCATCGGAGTGGCCTTTCACCCAGATCCATTGAATGTCGTGACCGTCGATCGCGGCATCCAGTCTGCGCCACAGATCTGCATTTTTCACCGGCTTCCTGGCAGCCGTCTTCCAGCCGCGCCTTTTCCAGTTCGGCAGCCATTCGGTAATACCTTTCAACACATACTGGGAATCGATGTACAGCTTGACCTTGCAGGGTCGCTGCAATGCTTCCAGGCCCATGATCGCAGCCATCAGTTCCATGCGGTTGTTGGTAGTGTCCTGTTCCCCGCCATACATTTCCCGGCATTTGTCTTTGTAGCGTAATATGGCCCCCCAGCCTCCAGGCCCCGGGTTGCCCCGACACGCACCATCGGTATAGATAACGACGCTCTGATCTGTGTTTTGTTCAACCATAATCTCTGAAAAAGGAAAAATGCCTCATTGCCGTCCCTGTCGAAGGTGAATCCTGAATGCTTCGGCCATGGCAGCACGTCGGATGCCTTGCAGTCTATGGAGCAGGTGCAAGAACAGCCGGAATTGCGCTCAAGGTTGCCAGGATGTCAACATCCAGAATGATGATTGCAGAATTCAGCGTCAAGACACGTCTTCCCTCTCGCCAGTAATGGTGGGAAACAGCTTGTTGATTTTGAATTGCAACGCCTTATGCCGTTCGCCTGGAAGACCGTCCTGAGGCAGCGACATTCAAGCTGTGGCAATCGCGGCTGACGGCCGATTCCATCGCACCGACGATCGCCAGCCGGGGCCGCAGCACGCTGACCGGGGTAAAGGGGATGATATGATAACACCGTTTGATGGCTTTGATCGCATAGGCGACCACCCGGACGGAATGTTTGTTCCTTTCCGACCGTGAAACTCCTGTAGAGAGCACATCGGTTCGGAATCCCGCGGCAATTTCCACTCCGAAATTCAGCAGTTTCAGCCAGTCGACGATTTTGGTACGGCTGATGAAATTTCCCCGCAGCGAATCAGGCTTCTTCTGATCCCAGAAGTATTGATGCCACACCCAGAAGCTCCATGGATTGAAGTTCAATATGATCAGCTTTCCCTCGGGCTTCAGTATGCGCTCCACCTCCCGGAGAATCTGATGCTGATTGTCGCTGAATTCCAGCAGATGCGGCAGGATCACCATATCCGCACTGTTGCTGAGAACCGGCAGCTGATCGGGCTCGGCCTGGATTCTGTGAGCCGCCTGACAATCCCTGGCAGTGTTGTCGATGACCAGAAAATGCTGATAGAGCGAACAGTCGATGAATTCCTTCTCCCAGCCCAATACACCGACCTG
This sequence comes from Gammaproteobacteria bacterium, assembly GCA_024511045.1. Classification (GTDB taxonomy): domain Bacteria; phylum Pseudomonadota; class Gammaproteobacteria; order Methylococcales; family Methylomonadaceae; genus JANEMG01. Next base: position 7,254 of record JANEMG010000058.1, read on the forward strand.
GACAATGGTCTGTTTGCACCCTACCGTCAGGGAATGCTTCAGAAAAGCCGTTTCCGACTGCTGAAGGATCCGCCCTCTCGGGGTGTCATACCATTTGAATAAAATATTTCTGTTCATTTTGCATCTCTGGCTGCTGACGACAAAGCCTGTGACCATCATAAACAAACCCCCTATAATTATAAAAAATTTTTGTCTTTTCCACTACGGCTTGCCCATGCACAATACATTCAACAGGTCCGTCCGATGGTTCTGCTGCGCCTTATTCCTGATTGCCGGCGGTTGTGCCCAGCAAACCAATAATGTCGTCCCGCCTGTTTCCCACGCGGTTCCCGATACCCTGCCAGCCAGCCCGGTTGCCGCCAACCCGCAATTCCCTCGTGGTTTCGCACCGGCAAGCCCGGCTTCGGCGACACCGACAACCAGCAGCCATCCGGCAGCCTTCGACACCGTCTGGCAACGCCTGTTTTCCCTGTATCGTCTGCCGGCGATCAGCAACCCCCGCATCGACCGGGAAATCGACCGCTATCTGCGTCATCCCGAATACCTGATCACCATACAGCAGCGCGCCAAACCCTATCTGTACGATATCCTGGAGGAGATCGAGGCAAAAAACCTGCCCGGCGAACTGGCTTTGCTGCCAGTCGTGGAAAGCGCGTTCAAACCCCATGCGCGTTCATCCAGCAACGCTTCGGGCCTGTGGCAATTCATGCCGGCAACGGGCCGCTTGCTGGGTCTGGAGCAGAATTGGTGGTATGACGGACGACAGGACGTCTTTGCCTCGACCCGGGCGGCAACGACTTATCTGCAGCAATTGAACGAAACCTTCGATGGCGACTGGCTGTTGACCCTGGCTGCCTACAATGCCGGTAAGGGCACGGTGATGAAGGCCATGGCAAAAAACCGCAAAAACAGCCGCCCCGTCGATTACTGGTCCCTGCCGCTGCCGTCGGAAACCAGGAAATATGTGCCCAGACTGCTGGCAATCGTAAAAATATTTGCCAATGCCGAAGCCTACAACGTGGAACTGCTGCCAATTCCCAACAAACCGGTCTTTGCCAGAATCGATATCGGCTCCCAGCTGGATTTAACGCTGGCTGCGAAAATGGCCAACATGCCCATCGACGATTTCATTCTGTTGAATCCGGGATTCAAACGCTGGTGCACAGCACCAGCGGGACCCCACCACATACTGATCCCCATCGAACAGGCAGAATCATTCAAAACCACCCTGGCTCAACTGCCCGATGCGAAACGAATGCAATGGCGGCGGCACAAAATCAGGCGCGGCGAAAACCTGAGTCTGATCGCCCAACAATATCGTACCAGCGCGACGGTGATCCGCCATGCCAATCAACTGCCCAGTGATCGCATCCGCGCCGGTCAGGCGCTGTTGATCCCCCTCTCCGCACTGGGCACGTACAATGGCCAGCCCTTTGCAAGGCCAGAACGGCATACCGGCAGCAAGCAGCGAAAAGTCTTCTATACCGTCAGAAAAGGAGACACTTTCTGGGAAATTGCCCGTAGATTCTCCGTCAGAAGCACCGATATCGCCCGCTGGAACCATCTGCGCACATCATCCACCCTGCATCCTGGCCAGCGGCTGGTGATCAAATCCAGGAAAACGAGGCACAACGCACCGATTCACTATACGGTCAAAAAAGGTGATTCGCTGTTCAGAATCTCACGCAAATTCAATGTCTCCATCGCCGACCTGCGCAAATGGAATCAGGGTAAAATGGGGAAGTTCCTGCTTCCGGGTCAGAAACTGCATATCCGGGTTGCATCAGTATCGCCATCGACATAATGAGTGATTGGTCCGCGTAATAAGCAGATAGCCGATTTCATGTCTTGCAGCAGTCATCGGCAAAAGCATAATGCGGCAATAGAACCGAAAAGGTGTGCAGTGTTCCGTTTTTCTTCACTTGTTGATCTCAAGGCCACAAGTCACAGCATTCCATAGTGAAGGTGCAGAAACGACATTGAATCGGGGGCATCGCATCAATTGTTGCCATTACCCGCCAGACAACCTGAGGCTCAATACAGCTGATATCGACGCTGAAGGCCCTATCAGCGACTGTCTTCTCAACAGATCCGCCACTCTCGGTGATAACACCGACAATTACCACTTGTCTGCCATACAGTGTTTCCAAAACGTCGACTGCGGAATCATAAAGCGTCATTCTGCCGGGACTGGCTCCACAGACCGGAAAATGTTATTGTCTGATTGGATGACCAACCGAATTTTTCAAACTCTCTTTCAAGATGGAAAGAGTTGCCCACAACAATCACAGATAAGGTATAGGTTATGAACAAAAAAATGCAACGCGTATTGGGTGCTCTGTTCGCCATGAGTCTAGTGGCGCCTGTCATGGCCGGCAACATGAACATGCAGGGAAAAGGCATGAACATGGGCGGCATGCAGATGTCGGAAGAAATGAAGGATAAAATGGCAAGGAACAAACAGCAATACATCCTCAAGATCGACGAATTATCCGACCGCATCCATGCGGAAAAGGATCCAGCCAGGAAACAGAAGCTGATGAATGAACAATTGCAGCTGATCAAGGACCATCAGGAAAAGAAAAGACAAATAAAAATGAAGATGATGCAGAAACACCATCAGAAAATGATGCGGCAAAAGCAAAACATGAAGATGTAAAACCTGCTTCTACCACAATCGGGACGCAGGAAAGCGTTCCGTCCTCCCCCCTTAAGATGTAGTAGCCGCGATCTGACCTGCCAGTTACCGGTTTTTCAGGAGCTGACTGTCAGATCAAGCCGAAGATAATACAGAGAATCATTATATCATAACCCTATGATATATCAGTATCATGTTTTATTACGCTTTTGACATATTCAACAGGTTCGCCAAGATCCGGGTTCTTGCTTCCCTTGAATGATCTCTTATACACTCATCGTCAGCTATAGGTGCATTTCCCGTTCGCACATCCTCTAGAAATTTGGAAAATTTTATTTTGATGGTTTCTTTATCATCAAGAGGTGAAATTGTATTTACTGAAGTTTCCCAATTTTTTGGAGAATGAATATTAGAGCCGACTAATATGGCGGATAAATTAGTACTTGGTAATGTTCTTGCTTATTTTGTTTCTTTCGCTTGAAAAACAATAGGTTATTGATGAATGAAGCCTGATTTTACTGT
>JANEMG010000385.1 GCA_024511045.1 Gammaproteobacteria bacterium
AGCTTTTGCAGCAGTCCGGCACCTTTTCCAAACATGAGAAAGTCGCCGAGCGGATCATGGACTCCAACGATCTGGAAAAGGAGCGGGGCATCACCATTCTGGCGAAAAATACCGCGCTGGATTGGAACGGCTACCATATCAACATCGTCGATACGCCGGGGCATGCCGATTTTGGCGGCGAGGTGGAGCGCATTCTGTCCATGGTGGACTCGGTGCTGTTGCTGGTCGATGCCGTCGACGGCCCGATGCCGCAGACCCGCTTCGTCACCCAGAAAGCCTTCGCCCTGGGGCTCAAGCCGATCGTCGTGATCAACAAGATAGACCGTCCGGGCGCACGTCCCGACTGGGTGCTGGACCAGACCTTCGACCTCTTCGACCGCCTGGGCGGCAGCGATGCACAGCTGGATTTTCCGGTCGTCTACGCTTCCGCGCTGAATGGCTATGCCGGCCTGGAGGAAACCGTCAGCGGCGGCGACATGACGCCGTTGTTCGAGGCCATCGTCGAGCATGTCAGCCCGCCGGATGTGGACCTGGACGGGTCGTTCCAGATGCAGGTCTCCAGCCTGGATTACAACTCCTATATCGGCGTGATCGGCATCGGGCGCATACAGCGCGGCATGATCAAGAGCAATGCGCCGCTGGTCATCGTCGACCGCGAAGGCAACCAGAGAAACGGCCGCATGCTGCAGATCTTTGGCTTTCTCGGCCTGGACCGCGTGGAAGTCCCGGAAGCGCGGGCCGGAGACATCATTGCCTTCACCGGCATCGACAAGCTGCAGATATCCGATACACTGTGTCAGCCGGACTGCGTCGAAGCGCTGCCGCCGCTGAGCGTCGACGAGCCCACCGTGAGCATGACCTTCCAGGTCAATACCTCGCCTTTCGCCGGACGGGAAGGCAAGTACCTGACTTCCCGGCAGATCCGCGACCGGCTGGAGCGGGAACTGCAGCACAATGTCGCACTGCGCGTCGAGGATACCGGGGATCCGGACAAATTCAAGGTTTCCGGCCGCGGCGAACTGCACCTGTCGGTATTGATCGAAAACATGTGCCGTGAAGGCTACGAACTGGGTGTGTCCCGGCCGGAAGTGATCATTCGGGAGATCGATGGCGAGCTGTGCGAACCTTATGAAATGGTCACCATCGAAGTCGAGGAAATTCACCAGGGCAGCATCATGGAGCAGCTCGGCGAGCGCAAGGGGGAGCTTCTGGACATGGTGCCGGACGGCAAGGGCCGGATCAGGCTGGAGTACATGATGCCGTCGCGGGGGCTGATCGGCTTCCAGACAGAATTCATGACCATGACCTCGGGTTCCGGTCTGCTCTATCATGTCTTCGACCATTACGGGCCGATGAAAAAGGGCGCCTTGGGCACCCGGCAGAACGGCGTGCTGATTTCCAACTGCAAGGGTAAGGCGCTGGCCTTCGCGCTGTTCAACCTGCAGGAGCGCGGCAAGCTGTTTCTGGTGCATGGCGACGAGGTCTACGAGGGCATGCTGGTGGGCGTGCATTCCAGGAACAACGACCTGGTGGTCAACCCCACCAAGGCCAAGCAGCTGACCAACATCCGCGCTGCGGGCACCGACGAGAACCTGATATTGACGCCGATTCAGAAAATGACCCTGGAGCAGGCGCTGGAATTCATCGATGACGATGAACTGGTGGAAGTGACCCCGGACAGCATCCGCCTGCGCAAGAAGCTGCTGCTGGAGCACGAACGCAAGAAAGCCTCGCGCAGCGCGGCGTAGGAGCGGCTTCAGCCGCGATTTCAACCCCCGCCCATTTTTCTGGGTCGAAGCCGCCAGATCAGGCGGCATATGCGCGTGGAATTGTATCCCGACGGATCAATTGCCTCTCAAAGGAAATCGCGGCTGAAGCCTTCTCCGCCTGCCAGGGAAAAATCTTCCTGATTACCCACAAGCTTCAGCCATTTCCCAAAATGAAAAACAGCGGTCAACCAATGCCGAGTCATGGCTGTCATGCTGCTATTATCAAAACAAAACAGGTGTTGCAGTGATGTCGGGAAGACCAATAAAGTGTCATTTCGACGGTAGGAGAAATCTTGGGCGCCATGGTAACGTGCTAACGCTCAAGATCCCTCCTACGTCGGGATGACAAGAATTACAGGTTTTCAGCAAAGCTGAGGGTCATACGTAATCAGGAAAATCTTCGACCGCCAGAAACAAGAAAGCCCCGATGCTATCCGTGCATCGGGGCTGAACATCGCCTGCTTGGTTGGCTTGATGATTCCCGTCCATGGCAACATCCTGTTGTTGATTCCTTCAAAATCCTTTTTCTATTTGGCGACAGCTACAGTATGCCGTAAACCGGGTTGTAAAAAAACCGGTAAATTCGGAATTGTTTGTCAGTAATTGCTTACATTTCTGCCGGCTGGCCATGCAGTAGCCGGGAATATCTTCAGGTTTTGTTTCGATTTGCATGTTTCTTTCATAATTAAAGAGTGGTTTGAAAAGGATAGCGATTAGAGGATAATCTTGTGTTTAGTCGTTGCAGGGAATAGATCGATTTTCTCTGTTTTTTCTCTGTACATGACAAAAAGCACAGAAAATTGACGTAGTTCGTTGAAATGTAATTAAA
>JANEMG010000386.1 GCA_024511045.1 Gammaproteobacteria bacterium
AATTCTTGTCCTCCCGTAACTACTCGGGCTCCTATGGGTAGTCTGTTCCGGAAGACGCCGGGAATACATCCCTGCAGGCTTGGCTTTGGCATCCCTGCCAAAGACACTTCCTCCACAGACCACCCATAGGGGCTTCTTTTACTTTGGGTGAGTAGTTACCTTCCAGTTTCAATCATCCAGGAAATGTTCAACCGCCTGCAAGCCTGCCCTTTGAAAGGGGGAATACAGGTTCTGCAGCAGCGGTGTTTTTTGGCATGCCGATCATTTCCTGTTGACTTCAATGACCAGCTCCCGCAGCAGTTCGGTCTGCGCCTGGAAGGGCGTTTCCCCCTTCGGCGTACAGCGCTGGTAGCTGCCATCGCTCTGCAGCAGCCAGGCCTGGTCGTCGTCTTTCAGATACACGTCCAGATCGTGCAGTATGCGTTGGTGCAGTTTTTTGTTTTCGATGGGAAAACAGGTTTCCACGCGGCGGAACATGTTGCGGTCCATCAGGTCGGCGCTGGAAGCGTACACTTCCCAGTTGCCGCCATTGGCGAAGGCATATACCCGGGTATGCTCCAGGAACCTGCCGACGATGGAGCGTACCTCGATATTTTCGGAAACCCCCGGCACACCGGGACGCAGGCAGCAGATTCCGCGGACGATCAATTTCACCGGCACACCTGCCTGGGAGGCCCGGTACAGGGCCTGAATGATTTTTGCCTCGACCACCGAATTGACCTTGATGATGATTTCCGCCGGTTTGCCCTTCCTGGCATTGCTGATTTCGTTCTCGATCTTGGCGATGAGGGCCTTGTGCAGCGTGAAGGGCGACTGCAGCAATTTGTTCAGCTTGCTGACCTTGCCCAGACTGGTCAGCTGAATGAAGACGCGCCTGACATCCTCGCCCATCTGCTTGTCGCAGGTGAACAAACCATAGTCGGTATAGAGACGGGCTGTCTTGGGATGGTAATTACCGGTGCCCAGGTGGACGTAGGTGAAGAGTTTCCTGCCCTCCTTTCTCAGCACCAGGCACATCTTGGCATGGGTCTTGTAGCCGACCACGCCATAGACGACATGCACCGCCGCTTCCTGCAGACGCTCCGCCAGCTCGATATTGGCCTGTTCATCGAAGCGGGCGCGCAATTCGATGACCACGGTCACTTCCTTGCCATCCCGGGCCGCCTTGATCAGGGTATTGACGATCGGCGAATCGAGACTGGTACGATACAGGGTCTGCTTGATCGCCAGCACATCGGGATCCGCCGCCGCCTGCTTCAGAAACTCGATGACCGGCGTGAAGGACTGGAAAGGATGATGCAGCAGAATATCCTGTTTCTTGATGGTGTTGAAGATGCTCTTGTTGCGCGACAATTCCGACGGAATATGCGGCTTGAAGGGCGGAAACTTCAGGTCCGGACGATCGATCAAAGCATAGATCGCCTGCAGGCGATTGACGTTGACCGGGCCGCTGCAGAGAAACAGGCGGTCCCGGGTCAGACCGAACCTGCGCAGCAAAAAATCCACCGTTTCATCGGGGCAGTTGGCATCGATTTCCAGACGCACTTCGTCGCCGTAATTGCGCATCGCCAGCTCCCCTTCCACGGCATGCAGCAAATCATCGATGGCGTCGTCATCGACAAAAAAATCACTGTTGCGGGTGACCCGGAACTGGTAGCAGCCTTCCACCTTCATGCCATGAAACAGTTCGTCGACGAAAGCGTGCAATATGGAGGACAGAAACACGAAATCATGGCTGCCGCCGCCGGTTTCCTCCGGCGGCAACTGAATGATCCTGGGCAATGCCCGTGGCGCCTGCAGGATTGCCCGGCCGCTGTTCCTGCCGAAGGCATCCTTGCCCACCAGGGAGATGATGAAATTGAGACTCTTGTTGAGAATGCGCGGGAAGGGGTGCGCGGAATCCAGACCGACCGGCGTCAGGATGGGCAGCAGTTCGTCGTTGAAATATTTTTCCAGCCAGCGTAGCTGGGATTCCGTCCATTCCCCGCGCCGGAGAAAATGAATGTCCTGCTCGTTCAACAGCGGGATCAGCACTTCATTCAGTATGCGATACTGATCCGCAACCAGTTCATGGGCCTCGATGCCAATCTTTTCCAGTTGCTCACTGGAAGTCAGGCCATCGATGGTCAGCGCGGCCGGGTCCATGCTCGCCATCTGCAGCACACTGGCCACCCGGACTTCATAGAATTCATCCAGGTTTGAGCAGGAGATGCATAGATAATTCAGGCGCTCCAACAGCGGAATCCGCTCATCCAGTGCCTGGGCCAAAACCCGCTTGTTGAATTTCAACAGACTGAGTTCGCGATTGATATAGTTTTCCGGGGCGTTCAGATCGATAGTGTCCATTGCTTTTCCATGGGTTATTCTTTGCGTTCGGGCATGCGGCCGGAGATGAAGCAGTGCCGGTCGCTGACCCGGCCAACCGTCAGCGGCAGGCCGGCGTCTGCCAACTGCCGCTCGATCTCCTCGACAGTAAATGCCGCCAGCAGGGAATAATAAAAGTCCCTCTGCAGAATTTCCGGTTCATTGCCGGCATAGGTGTTCAGCAATGCCTGGGCCTGCTGTTTACTGTGCGGGCGCAGCAGGTC
>JANEMG010000387.1 GCA_024511045.1 Gammaproteobacteria bacterium
TTCTATGCCGGTTGCTGTGGACAGCCTCCGTTTGATTTGGTTTTGTGTGTTCATGCCGTGAAGCATGCAGCAAACGGTACATTTTGTCCAGATGTTTTTTATGGGTAAAGGGCAGAGCTAGCCTGTATTCAGCTTACGCTCCAGGTTCGTCAACAACAGCAAGATCATGAAAAACAACCAGCAGAATAAAACGCAGTTCGTCGCCATTGCCTCGATAGCCGCCGAATTGAGTGCGGTAATGGATGTCGCCAGGGAGATCTCCCTGGCCGCGGCCAATGCCAAGGCCATCGCTTTTCGGGCCGGGGAGAAGGCCCGGGGCTTCCAGCCGATCACCGATTTCATCAATGAACTGGTCAAGGAGACCATCGCACTGGTCAATGAAATCAATGCCCAGGCCGTGGACTTGTACCAGTTGACGGTCAAGGAATACCGCATGACGGAAACCTATAACAGTTTCCAGCAGGTCCGCAATCTGGTGGATGGCGCACTCTACCGGCAGTCCCTGGAAGCGTCGCATGCGGCGGCCCGGCAGCGCATGCTGGAGACCCGGCGGCAATTCAACCTGCATGTGATCAGGCTGCTGGACAGCCTGGGCGAGGTGATGCATCCGGCCAGGGCGGCGCGGGTGATCGCGGCAAACTCGCGCATCGAGGCCTCGCAGGCCGGCGAATACCTGCAGAGTCTGCAGGCCGTCGCGGAAAGTGTCGACAATGCCGCCAAGATCATTCATGACAAGGTGCAGCGCTGCCGCAGCGCCCTGTCGGTGATCGATACATCCGATTGAAAAATACAGGGGAATTACCGCCAATGAAAATGCAGAAAATCTATGAAGGACCCTACCAGTGGATCATGTATGGCAGGGACAGCAACAAGCCGGAAAAGATCATCGACACCAACCAGTATATCGTCAGAACGGCATCGCGCTGTCTGCTGCTCGATCCCGGCGGCATCGAACTGTTTGCGCCGATGCTGGCGGCGGTCCTGCATCATGCGCCCGCCGATGAGATCACCGATATCTTCGCCTCCCACCAGGATCCCGACATCATTTCCTCGCTGGGGTTGTGGGATCAGGCCCTACCCCATGCCAGGCTTCATGCGCCAGCGCTCTGGGAAGGTTTTCTACGCCACTTCGGCTGTGAAAATATCGACTATGTGGCGATTCCCGACAATGGCGGCAGCATTCAACTGGAAAATGTCGAACTGCAGTTGCTGCCTGCCCATTATCTGCATTCATCGGCGAATTTCAATGTCTACGATGCGCAGGCGAAAATACTGATGTCAGGCGACATCGGCGCGGGTCTGGAAGAGCCCGGCGGACCGATATTCGTCGATGATTTCGATGCGCATATCGAGGCCATGCGTTATTTTCATCAGCGCTGGATGCCGTCCAATCAGGCCAAGCAGCAGTGGCTGGACCGGGTCCGGAAACTGGATATCGAGATCATGGCTCCGCAGCATGGCCGTATTTTTCAGGGCGACAATGTACAGCGTTTTCTGGACTGGTTCGAGGCACTGCCGGTGGGGATTGTTTAATCAGCGCTTGCCTGAAATCCAGCCAATACTGATTCCGGCAGCGGGACGCCTGGCAGGAACGCCGAATCCATCCCTTGCGGCCTGCCGGCAGCACTACTGCTGCCAATATCTTTAGCAGGCACCCCGCTGTCGCCCGATCCCTTGACGAGACTTCATGACCGGTGGGTATATACAGGGGGTTCCAGACAGCTGATCAGCGTATAGCGGATCAGGGTCATGGCCGTGGGAAACAGCAAAAAATGCCCGTGCATCACTATGCTGGTCAACAGGAAAAAGGCGATCAGTAATGGGTGGAATGCCGGCGATCCAGCCAGATGCTGCAAATGCAGCAGGGATTCGTCATCGAAGCGTTCCCGGCGGCTGATAAAAAGCAGTGACAATATCGCCGTGAGCAGCACGAAATAGAGCGGAAAATAATAAAACATCGGTGCGTCGCTGCGATAAAACTGCCGCCAGTAGGCGAACCAGACCAACAGGCAGCCGATAGCGAAGAGTTCGTGGGAAATCCTGAATGAGAATTTTTTGCTCGCTGCAGCGATGCAGGCGCAGAACAGCAATGCCAGTCCCGTATAAAGCAGGAAAGCCATGCTGAGCAACTGCAGATAGGGGCTCTGTGTCTGTACCAGAAAAGCCAGGGCAAGATTGATCGCGATAAAAAATCATGTCTTATTGTAACCGATCCTGATTTGCAGCATAACGGGGCCGTTTTTTGGACCATTTTCCGAGCCGATAGGCAAGGCACTTCGCGCGATCAAAAACAATAAATTACATGGGGTTAAATGTAATGTTTTATGCACAGCTGTACAAGCGGCCTGTAAAGGGATAGTTCAAGAAATTGTCAACTGGGGCCGAAAATCAGTTGGCATGTTGTATATTGGTGATAAATAAAGAGAATACTATTCTGTATAGAATTGATACAATTTAGCGAATGGCCAGTAATGTTAGGCCGCGAAGAATCTTATCCGCTGTTTATACACAAAGTTATCCACAGAATTTGTGGAAAAACAGTTCCTGATTACGTATAACCCACAGCCTTGCTGAAAGCCTATCATT
>JANEMG010000388.1 GCA_024511045.1 Gammaproteobacteria bacterium
CAGAAAATGCCGTAAGCATTTGTTAATATGTGATATGTTTCTATTAGCCGGCTGTTTCTGGCTGCTAAATTTTCAAGTGCGGAAAGTATAGATTATAACCTTTACGTTAAGGAACCTCAGAGTGAATCCTATTAGGAAAGAATTTCAATACGGTGATCAGCTTGTCAGTATAGAAACGGGAGAAATTGCCCGGCAGGCCACAGGTGCGGTGAAAATCGATGTCGGGGGTACTGTACTGCTGGTGACCGTAGTGGTGAGACCGGAAGCGGGTGATGGCGACTTTTTCCCGTTGACGGTCAATTATCAGGAAAAAGCCTACGCATCAGGGAAGATTCCTGGCGGTTTTTTCAAAAGGGAAGGCAGACCCAGTGAAAGTGAGACGCTGACCTCACGATTGATCGATCGTCCCATCCGGCCATTGTTTCCGGATGGTTTTAAAAACGAGGTGCAGGTGATTGCCACGGTGATGTCATTGAATCCGGAAATCAATCCGGAAATCCCGGCAATTCTGGGTGCTTCAGCGGCACTGTCGATCTCCGGCCTGCCCTTCAACGGACCCATTGCCGCGGCCCGGGTTGGTTACCGCGATGGCCAGTATCTGCTCAATCCCACTGCCAGCGAGGTACAGGATTCGCAATTGAATCTGGTTGTGGCTGGCACCGAGCATGCGGTGCTGATGGTGGAATCAGAAGCCAGGGAGCTGGCCGAAGAGGTCATGCTGGGTGCTGTTCTGTACGGCCACGAACAGATGCAGGCGGCAATCGATGCCATCAAGGAACTGGCGGCCGAGGTGGCCCATGCAGCGATGCCGTGGAGTGCACCGGAAGTCGATGCAGAACTCGAGAATATCGTCATCGACGAGACGCAGGATGCCATCAGTCAGGCTTATCAGGTCGCTGAAAAACTGGAGCGGCAGAACCGCTTGAAGGAGATCCGCAATGCCGTCGTGGAAAAATTGACGGCGGATGGTCGCTATGAAGAAAACCAGATCCGCGACATTCTGGAAAATCTGGAAAAGAAAATCGTGCGCAGCTCCATACTCAAGGACAGCAGGCGCATCGATGGCCGCGATCTGGCCACGGTCAGGCCCATCAGCATTCGCACCGGCGTGCTCCCCAGAACCCATGGTTCGGCCTTGTTCACCCGGGGGGAAACGCAGGCGCTGGTGGTCACCACGCTCGGTACCGAAAGGGATGCACAAATCATCGATGCTTTGGCCGGCGAATACAAGGAAAATTTCATGCTGCATTACAATTTTCCGCCTTTCTGCGTCGGTGAAACCGGTTTCATCGGGTCGCCGAAGCGCCGTGAAATCGGCCATGGCCGACTGGCGAAAAGAGGCGTACAGGCGATCATGCCCAATCTGGATGAATTTCCCTATGTCATTCGCATCGTTTCCGAAATCACAGAATCCAATGGTTCCAGTTCCATGGCCTCGGTCTGCGGCAGCAGCCTGGCATTGATGGATGCCGGTGTGCCGATCAAGGCGCCCGTTGCCGGCATCGCCATGGGTCTGATCAAGGAAGGCGATGATTATGCCGTACTTTCCGATATCATGGGTGACGAAGACCACCTGGGCGATATGGACTTCAAGGTGGCTGGCAGCGAAAGCGGTATAACCGCGCTGCAGATGGACATCAAGATCGATGGCATCACAGCGGAAATCATGGAGACCGCCCTGGCGCAGGCCAAAGAGGGTCGCTTGCATATCCTGGAGAAGATGAATGCCGCATTGCCGGAAACCAGAAAGACCGTTTCCGACTTTGCCCCACGCATCATCACCTTCAAAATCGATCCGAGCAAAATCCGTGAAGTGATCGGCAAGGGAGGGGCGACGATTCGCGGCATCACCGAAGTGACCGGCGCCAGCATCGACCTGTCCGACGACGGAATGGTCAAGGTCGCTTCCGTCGACAAGCAGGCGGGACTCGAGGCGCAGCGCATGATCGAAGAGATCATCGCCGAAGTCGAAGTGGGCAAGACCTATGAAGGCAAGGTCGTGCGGTTGATGGATTTTGGTGCTTTCGTGACGATCCTGCCGGGCAAGGATGGCCTGGTGCACATTTCGCAGATATCCGATGAACATGTCGACAAGGTCAGCGACAAGCTGGCGGAAGGTGATGTGATCAAGGTCAAGGTACTGGAGATCGATCGTCAGGGACGTGTCAGGCTGAGCATGAAAGCGGTCGACTAGGATCGGCCGGCGCCAAGCCCGCATTGCAGGGAAAAAAGGGCCGTACAGGCCCTTTTTTTGTGGCAAAATAAACCTGATAAGCATCAGGGGCTCGGGCTTTTGTCCCGGTGGACGCCGTGAATCCATTGCTGCAGGCTAGTACAACTGTCTAGGTCGGGGGTGACGGCGGGAACCGCTGTCGAGCACCCGGCATGGAATGCTCGATGTTCACGCCTTCCCTGACCTGTCCTGGATTCAAGGTTGCCCGGCTGCCTCACTTTTACATTTAAAACATTGATATGCCCGCAACGCAGGAAGACAGCATTTTCGATCGTGATTGTACCAAGTGCCCACGGCTGAGCAATTTTCTGACCGATATCAAATGCCGGTACCCCGACTATCATGC
>JANEMG010000003.1 GCA_024511045.1 Gammaproteobacteria bacterium
AGCGGCTTTGGATGAGAATTTTGCCAGGGTTTGCCCCAAACCCGGCAATCCCCCCGGAAATTCTCTGGTCACTGTGCTGCTGCGCATGGTGGCTTGAATAATTTCTGGGAAACTTCAGTTCATAGTAGAATAGTTCTGTAAGTTAAGAATATTAAGCGTTGCCCGCCAGTCATTTTCAATACCGGGCAACAGACCTGCAGAATCAGATTGTTCAGAACATGGCCCAACGCAGCGCAGAAATCGAACGCAACACACTGGAAACGCAAATCAAAGTAACGTTGAACCTGGATGGCACAGGACAGGCGGCTTTCGGCACCGGCGTTCCCTTTCTGGAGCACATGCTGGACCAGGTTGCCAGGCATAGCCTGTTCGATATAGCGATCGACGCCAGTGGCGATTTGCATATCGATGCACACCACACCGTGGAAGACATCGGCATTACTCTGGGCCAGGCCTTTGCCAAGGCACTGGCGGATAAGAAGGGCATCACCCGCTATGGCCATGCCTATGTGCCGCTGGACGAGGCATTGTCCCGGGTGGTGCTGGATTTCTCCGGACGGCCGGGATTGTTTTATGGCGTCGAATTCCCCCGTCCGATGATCGGCGACTTCGATGTGGACCTGTTCCGGGAGTTTTTTCAGGGTTTCGTCAACCATGCCGGCGTGACTCTGCATATCGACAATCTGAAGGGCGGCAATGCCCACCATATTGCCGAGACCATCTTCAAGGCTCTGGGCCGCGCCCTGCGCATGGCCATCACACTGGATCAGAGAATGCAGGGCATGATGCCGTCCACCAAGGGCTGCCTGTAGAGAGATCCGCGGAAAAGAATTGCTGGTAGGAGCGGCCTCAGCCGCGATTTCAAATAAAATTAAGAATCCAAAGTTAATGTCTTCAGTAGCTGTCATCGATTATGGCATGGGCAACCTGCATTCCATTGCCAAAGCCCTGCAGCATGCATCCCCTGACGTGCATGTGCAGATCGTCGCCGATCCCCAGCTGATACTGCAGGCCGATCGCGTGGTTTTTCCCGGTGTAGGCGCGATCCGCGACTGCATGCAGGCGCTGGTCGACACCGGGTTGCAGGAGGTCATTCGCCAGGTGGCGGAAAGCAGGCCATTGCTGGGTATCTGTCTGGGCATGCAGGCGCTGCTGACCGAAAGCGAGGAAAATGGCAGCACCCGCTGTCTGAATATCGTTCCGGGGCATGTGCGGCATTTTGCCACACCATTGCTGGACGCGCAGGGCGAAATCCTGAAGATTCCCCACATGGGCTGGAATCAGGTGCATCAACAGCGGGACCATCCTCTGTGGCGCAATATCCCCCAGGACAGCCGGTTTTACTTCGTGCACAGCTATTATGTGCAGCCCGATGACGATTCGGTCATCGCCGGGGTGACCGAATACCCCGAACCCTTTACCTGTGCGCTGAGCTGTGGCAATATTTTTGCTGTGCAGTTTCATCCGGAAAAAAGTCAGGCAGTTGGCTTGCAGTTGCTGCAAAACTTCTTATCCTGGGATGGTGGAGGCTGATAGTGACTGCGTTTATTTGTTTTGCCTTACGGGCAATGTATTGATTCGAGGTTGATTCTATGTTGTTGATACCGGCCATCGATTTGAAAGATGGCAAATGTGTTCGTTTGCGTCAGGGGTGCATGGAGGATGATACGGTTTTCTCCGATGATCCATTGGCGGTGGCCGAGAAATGGGTTGCGGCAGGAGCCAGACGCCTGCATTTGGTGGATCTGGACGGCGCCTTTGCCGGTAAGCCGAAAAATGCCGGTATCATCAACGCAATTGCCGAAGCTTTTCCGGACGTGCCGATACAGGTGGGAGGCGGCATACGCGACGAGGATACCATACAGGAGTATCTGTATGCCGGCGTCAGCTTTGTCATCATCGGCACCAGGGCGGTCAGCGAGCCGCATTTCGTCAGCGATGTCGCCGCGGAATTCCCCAGCCATATCATCATCGGCCTGGATGCCAAGGATGGCAAGGTGGCCATCGACGGCTGGTCGAAACTGTCGCGGCATGATGTCATCGACTTGGCGCAGCAGTTCGAGGCGGATGGCGTGGAAGCGATCATCTACACCGATATTTCCCGGGACGGCATGATGAGCGGCGTGAATGTCGCCGCGACGGAAAAACTGGCCCGCGCCATTCATATACCGGTGATCGCTTCCGGCGGAATCACCAATATGGACGATATCAAGGCGTTGGGGAAGATAACCCCGGAAGGGGTGATCGGCGCGATCACCGGCCGGGCCATCTACGAAGGTACTCTGGATTTCGCCGAAGGGGCAAAGCTGGCCGAGCAGTTCAAAGTACTGCCATGAGCCTGGCAAAGCGCATCATTCCCTGTCTGGACGTAGACAATGGCCGTGTCGTCAAGGGCGTGAAATTCGTCGATATCCGGGATGCCGGGGATCCGGTGGAAGTTGCCCGGCGCTATGACCGGGAAGGCGCCGATGAAATCACCTTCCTGGATATCACCGCCAGTTCCGACGACCGGGAAACCATGGTGCATGTGGTGGAAGAAGTGGCTGGCGAGGTTTTTATCCCGTTGACGGTGGGCGGAGGCATCAGAACGCTCGACGATATCCGGCGCATGCTGAACGCCGGCGCCGACAAGGTGGGCATCAATACTGCGGCGGTGTTCAATCCCGAGTTCGTTCGCGATGCCGCGCGGCGCTTTGGTACCCAGTGCATCGTCGTGGCTATCGATGCCAAGCAGGTGAACCGTCCGGGGGAGCCGGAGCGCTGGGAGATATTCACCCATGGCGGACGCAAGCCGACCGGCCTGGATGCCGTGGCCTGGGCAAAAAAAATGGCTGCCCATGGCGCAGGGGAGATATTACTGACCAGCATGGACAGAGACGGCACCCGGCAGGGGTTCGACCTGGCTCTGACCCGGGCCATCAGCGAGGCAGTGCCGATACCGGTGATCGCATCCGGCGGCGTCGGCAATCTGCAGCATCTGGCCGATGGCATTATCGAAGGCAAGGCGGATGCGGTGCTTGCCGCGAGCATTTTTCATTTTGCCGAATACACCATTCGTCAGGCCAAGGAATGCATGGCCGCGAGAGGCATCGAGGTGCGTCTGTGAGCGCCGCATGGCTGGAGGCGATACGCTGGACTAGCGAGGGACTGGTGCCGGTCATTGCCCAGCAGCAGGATTCCGGCAAGGTGTTGATGTTCGCCTGGATGAACCGGGAGGCACTGGCATTGACCGCCGAAGAAGGCTATGCCGTATACTGGTCGCGCTCGCGGCAGAAAATCTGGCGCAAGGGCGAGCAGTCGGGAAACCGCCAGAAAGTGCATGGCATCTTTTTGGACTGCGATGAAGATGTCATTCTGCTGCAGATTGAACAGCAGGGAGGCATCGCCTGTCATACGGGCAGGGAGAGCTGTTTTTTCCGGCGTCTGACGGAGCATGGCTGGCAGGTCGTCGCGCCGGTACTGAAGGATCCGGCATTGATTTATCGGCAGCCGGACCAGGCATCGGAATGAATGCTTGTTCCTTTTTTCCGTTTTCCGATGCATCCGTTCCCCGGGATCTGAGGCAGAACGATTTTAATGTATGCAGCACAATTTGTGCAGAAGCCAATGAGCATGACTATCCATGAGTGATATTTTAACCGAGCTGGCTGAAGTCCTGGAGCAGCGCAAACAGCAGAATCCCGAGCAGTCTTATGTGGCGGGCCTGTATGCGAAGGGTCTGGACAGCATCCTGAAGAAAATCGGCGAGGAAGCGACCGAGACGGTGATCGCCGCAAAAGGCGGCGACAAGCGGCAGATCGTCTATGAAACAGCCGATTTGTGGTTTCACTGCCTGATCATGCTGGCGGACCAGGGTCTGGGGCCGGAAGATGTATTGACGGAACTGCAGCGTCGTTTCGGTCTGTCCGGGCTGCAGGAAAAGGCGCAGCGGGACAATTGACACAGGACCTATCGACGCCGGGGCGGGACTACCCGGCATTTATTGAACAGGCCCGGCGAGAGAATGACTCTGCCGGTCGACGAGATTGGGGTTGACAGCAATGGGTATCAGCATTTGGCAGTTATTGATTATTTTGGTTATCGTCATTTTGTTATTCGGTACCAAGCGCCTGAAAGGCCTGGGTGGTGACCTGGGCGCCGCGATAAAAAGTTTTCGCACGGCGATCAAGGATGGCGAGGAGGATGCCAAGATCGATGCCAAGGAAGGCGAAACCATCGATGGCGAAGTGACCAGCAAAGAACACGAGAAAAGGTAGTTCAGGCCGATGTTTGATGTAGGTTTTTGGGAGCTTTGTCTGGTTGGCGTGATCAGCCTGCTGGTGATCGGGCCGGAAAGACTGCCCAGGGCTGCACGCATTGCCGGCTTCTGGATCGGCAAGACCCGCGCGGTCGTCGCTTCGGTGAAAGCGGAAATCAAGGAGGAACTCAGGGAGGAGGAGATTCGCCAGTCGCTGCGTGAACAGTCAGGCATCGACGAGGTCCAGCACCTGATCGACGAGTCTGCGGCGGCGGGACAGGAAATCAAGGATTCGCTGAAGCAATTGCCGCCTGCTGAAGACGGGGAGCCCGCGGATCGACATGGCCGGTGACGATTTTGATGCCGAAGCTGCGGATGAGCAGCCCTTCATTTCGCACCTGATCGAGCTGCGCAATCGTCTGCTGCGCGTGGTATTCACGGTGCTGGCGGTTTTTCTGGCCCTGGCGCCCTTTGCCAACGATATCTACTCCTATCTGGCCGTGCCTTTGATGCAGCATATGCCGAAAAACAGCTCCATGATCGCCATCGAGGTGGCCTCGCCCTTTCTGATTCCCTTCAAGCTGGCATTCGTTGCCGCAATCTTCATTTCCATGCCGGTGATTCTCTACCAGTTCTGGGCGTTCATCGCGCCGGGCCTGTACCGCCATGAGAAGCGCATGATTCTGCCGCTGCTGGTGGCCAGTACGCTGCTTTTTTACGCCGGCGCGGCGTTCGCCTATTTTGTCGTGTTTCCGCTGGTTTTCGCCTTTCTGACCGCCGCCGCGCCTGCAGGTGTGACGGTAATGACCGATATCAGCAAATATCTGGATTTCGTACTGACGCTGTTTTTCGCCTTCGGGGCGGCTTTCGAGGTGCCCATCGTCACGATCGTGCTGGTCTGGACCGGCATCACGACGCCCCAGAGTCTCGCCGAAAAACGCCCCTATGTCATAGTCGCGGCCTTCGTCATCGGCATGTTTCTCACGCCGCCGGATGCAATCTCGCAAACCATGCTGGCGATACCGATCTGGCTGCTGTTCGAGTCGGGGCTGCTGTTTTCCAGGCTGTTCGTGCGCAGGAGCAGGCGGGATGATGATGCAGAGCGGGATGGGGAAGCCCGCTTCGATGCCTTGGGGAAACTTGAAGATAAGGAAAACTGAGTCTGCCTAAAGCGCCCCGGAAGTCTTCAGCAAAGCATGGATTTTCAGGGCCAGCTGTCGATAGCCCCGGTCGTTGGGGTGCACCAAGTCGGATTTCAGGTCGTTGTCGGCGAGAATTTCCGGCAGGGTTTCCAGATCGGCTGGAATGTTATGATTTTCGGCGACAGAGGCATAGAATTCGGCGCTATCCAGCAGCAGAAGGCCAAAATTCGGGACGCCCACGAGAACGACCGGGATGCCGCGAGTTTCGGCGGCGGTGATCATTTTTTCGAGATTGGCGGTGGTTGCGGCGGCAGGGATCCTGCGCAAAATATCGTTGCCGCCATGGATCAGAATCAACAATTCCGGAGTATGCCGGTCGAGCAGTGCCGGCAGCCTTGCCAGCCCTTCCCGGCTGGTTTCGCCGGGAATGCCGGCATTGATGACCTTCAGGTCCGTCAGTTCGCTGAGGATATGCGGATAATCCCGTTCAGAGCTGGCGCCGGTACCGTAGGTCAGACTGTCGCCAAAGGCGAGGATGCTGGCATCACCGGAAAGTTTCGGCAGCATGGGCGCTTCGCCGCAGGCGCAGAGCAAGACAGTGGCGAGCAAAAGCGGGAGTTTTTTCATGGTTGAACGGTCGTCTGATGAAGATGCGGCAATGCAGTCCCGGCGCGTGCTGATTACCGGCGCTGCCAGGCGGGTCGGTGCGATCTGTGCGCAATATCTTCATGCCCGGGGCTGCAGGATATGTATTCATTATAGAAGCTCCGAACGGGAAGCGAGCCGGCTTTGCCAACAATTGAACGAGCTGCGCGCCGACTCGGCGAGGATTTTTCAGGCCGATCTGCTGGACCTGGCGCAGTTGCAGGTCATGGCGGAAGCGGTGCATGCGGCGTGGGGCGGACTGGATGTCCTGGTCAACAACGCTTCGGCGTTTTACCCGACGGAAATTTCGGCGGTCACCGAAGGACAGTGGGATGACTTGCTGGGCAGCAATCTGAAAGCGCCCTTTTTTCTGGCCAAGGCATTTTCCCGCTCGCTGGAGGCCAACAAGGGCTGCATTGTCAATATCATCGATATCCATGCAGAACGGGGATTGCAGGGATTCCCGGTATACAGCATCGCCAAGGCCGGTCTGGCGGCCATGACCAGGGTGCTAGCCAAGGAGCTGGCGCCGGCGGTGCGGGTCAACGCCGTTTCCCCGGGGGCCATACTCTGGCCGGAGCATGCTCTGGGCGAAGACGAAAAACGGGATATTCTGACCCGCGTGGCATTGCAGCGCAGCGGCAGCCCCGAAGACATTGCCAAGGCCGTCGCTTTTCTGGTCATGGACGGCGATTATATTACCGGCCAGGTGATTGCCGTGGATGGCGGGCGGACGCTGTATTGCTGAGTGTTTTCAGGACAGCGGAATGCGTTTTTGCCTGACGCCGGATTTGTCGAATTTTTCCCACAGCTCGGCAAAGCGCTGTTTGCTGACCGGGTGCTGCAGATCCGGGGCAATTTCAGCCAGGGGCTCCAGCACGAAGGCATAACGGGTGATTTCCTCGCGGGGGAGCTGCAGGCGGCCTTCCGTCATGACCAGGTCGCCGTATAGCAGCAGATCCAGGTCCAGTGTCCGGGCGGAAAATTTGTGACTGTTGTGGGTGCGTCCATGCTCCATTTCGATTTCCCGGAGGAGGCTTGCCACGGCTTTGACGTCCAGCTCGGAATCGAACCCTACCACCAGGTTATAGAACGGGTCACCGCTGAAGCCGACCGGTTCCGTCTCGAAAATGCTGGAAACCTGCAGCTTGCCGAACTGTCTTTCCAGGGCGCGCAGTGCGGAAAAAATGTTTTTTTCCCGCTCGATATTGCTGCCGATGCTGATGTATCCGCGGGGCATGGGTTATTTCGCGCCTCTCTCGATAATGATGCCAACGTCGCTGGCCCCCCGGATCGCGCCTTTTTTGTTGAGTGTCAGTTTGACCCAGGGCACATTGAATTCAGTGAGAATGATCGTGGTGATTTCTTCGGCCAGCTTTTCCACCAGGTAAAACTGGCTTTCCTCGACGAAACTGATGATGCGCTTGGAGACCGATTTGTAGTCCAGCGTGTCGTCGATATTGTCGCTTTGCACCGCTTTTTTGATATCGCAGGCCATTTCGATATCCAGGATGATAATTTGCTTGGTCTCCCGCTCCCAGTCATAAATGCCGATGATTGTCGTTATCTCGAGGCCGCGTAAAAATATGGTATCCATGGTTGTTTTCCGGTTATGATGAATAGCCTGCTCAGCAGCTGTTCTGATAGCGATGGTCATCGGCTTGCATTGCGTGCGATGCGGGACTATCCGGGTGTCTAGGGAAGCACAGTTGCTGCATTAGTATCGGGCAAATGCCGATGGCGTACAAGTATTGAAGGTAAAAAAATGAGTGAATGGTTGTTAGTGCCGCTTGCCTATTTGCTGGGTTCGATTTCCAGTGCAATTATCGTCTGCCGGTTGATGGGACTCGAAGACCCCCGCCAGCATGGATCGGGTAATCCAGGTGCAACCAATGTGATGCGCATCGGCGGCAAGAAAGCCGCTGCAATCACCCTGTTTGGCGATGCCCTGAAAGGATTTCTGCCGGTGCTGATTGCCAAGGGACTGGGCGTGTCGGTTCCCGTGCTGATCGGCGTTGCCGGCGCGGCGTTTCTGGGGCATCTGTATCCGGTTTTCTTCGGCTTCAAAGGCGGCAAGGGCGTCGCCACGTCCTGCGGGCTGTTGTTTGGTCTTTCCTGGCTGCTTGGCACCATGGTTGCAGGTACCTGGGTGATCGTCTATAAGCTGTCCGGCATCTCCTCGCTGTCGGCCCTGGTCGCCGCCTGTCTGACTCCGCTGTATGTCTGGCTGGTATTGCCGGACAAGGAAATCGCCGTGGCGGCAATCTTTTTGTCCGCCCTGTTGATCTGGCGGCACAAGGCCAATATTCAAAAGCTGCTGGCAAGCGTGGAGGACTGAAACTCCGCTGTCAGCTGTTCATCGTTGCCGCCACCGCAATGTCAGGCAGTTCGTCCAGCGGCCAGCGAGGCCTGGCAACGATTTCCAGGTTTTCCCGCTGCCCTGCCAGAAGCCGCTGGCAGCCGGCATAGGCGATCATGGCACCGTTGTCGGTGCAGAATTCCAGTCTGGGGAAAAAAATCTCCGCCCGCATCTGCCCGGTCATGGCCGTCAGAGTCTCCCGGATCTGCCGGTTGGCGCTGACGCCGCCAGCAACCAGCAGGCGCTGCAGGCCCGTTTGCTGCAGCGCCCGGCGACATTTGATGCCGATCGTTTCGGCAACGGCCTGCTGGAAGGCGTGGGCGATGTCGGCCTTGTCCTGCGCTGTTTTTCCGGAAGAGGCCAGCGTGTTCATGGTG
This sequence comes from Gammaproteobacteria bacterium, assembly GCA_024511045.1. Lineage (GTDB taxonomy): Bacteria > Pseudomonadota > Gammaproteobacteria > Methylococcales > Methylomonadaceae > JANEMG01. Next base: position 8,761 of record JANEMG010000003.1, read on the forward strand.
AAGGTTTTCAGGCCGCTGAAGCTGAAATCCAGGCCGGGGCGATTGGTCATTGGTCGTGGGAATTGGTAGGCGCCGGCGGAACCCTGTTCAGCCAGTCGTGCCAGCAAGGGGCCGCCAGGGTAGCCCAGGCCGAGCATTTTCGCGGTCTTGTCAAAAGCCTCGCCGGCGGCGTCGTCCAGTGATTCCCCCAGCAATTGATAGCAGCCGATGCCATCCACCCTGACCAGCAGCGTGTGCCCCCCGGAAATGAGCAGGGCGACGAAGGGAAATGCCGGCGCATTGGCTTCCAGCATCGGCGCCAGCAGGTGCCCTTCCATGTGATGCACCGCGATCGCCGGAATGCTCCAGGTCCAGGCCAGGCTTCTCGCCGTTGCCGCGCCGACCAGCAATGCCCCGATCAGGCCGGGTCCTGCGGTATAGGCGATGCCGTCGATAGCGCTGCTTTGCAGTCCGCTGTCACGAAGCGACTGCCTGATCAGCGGCACCAGCCTGCGGACATGATCGCGTGATGCCAGCTCGGGCACGACGCCCCCATATTCGCTGTGCATCTCGGCCTGGCTGTGCAGCAAGTGACTGATCAGCCCCTTTTCCGAGTGATAGATTGCGATGCCGGTTTCGTCGCAGGATGTTTCGATGCCTAAAACATACATGGGATTTTTGGAAATCAGAGGTCAAAGAGGTATAATCAAGAGTTCCCTTGTGTCGATGCATCAGGCTTCGATGCCAGGACAATTTGCAAACCACGAAAGATATTAACAAATTCAGGTAATAAATCTATGCCAGCTGTAAAAGTAAAAGAAAATGAACCTTTTGATATTGCCATTCGCCGCTTCAAGCGCGCCTGTGAAAAAGCCGGCGTGCTGGCGGAAGTGCGTCGCCGTGAATTCTATGAAAAGCCCACTGCCGAGCGCAAACGCAAGGCTGCTGCGGCGGTCAAGCGGCATTTGAAAAAATTGTCCCGCGAACGCTATGCATTGAAAAACCTGCGCCGCGGCCGTCCCCAGCTGTAATCCAGCAGCGCATGAATTCATTACAGGAACGCATCCGGGATGCCATGAAAGCCGCCATGAAGGGCGGCGATAAAAAACGCCTGGCGGTGATTCGCCTGATCATGGCTGCCGTCAAGCAGCGGGAAGTGGACGAGCGCATCGTGCTGGACGAACAGCAGATGATCGAAGTGCTGGATAGAATGCTCAAACAGCGCCGCGAATCGATTCGGCAGTATCGTGACGCGGGGCGTGAGGATCTGGCTGAAATCGAAGAGGCTGAAATTCTCGTGATACAGGAATTCCTGCCCCAGCCGTTGCGTGACGACGAGATTGCCGGAATGATCAGGGAGGCAATCGATCAGACCGGAGCCGCATCGGTCAGGGACATGGGCAAGGTGATGGGGCTGCTCAAGCCGAAAATGGAGGGCCGGGCGGATATGTCCGTGGTCAGCGGCATGATCAAGAAAATCCTGGCCGGGTAAGCAGGCGGTTTTGCCTGTCGCCCCCGCCTGTCGACCGACGGACGAACCAAGCAGCGATGTCAGGTAGAATTCCACGTTCGTTCATCGACGATCTCCTGGTCCGGGTCGATATCGTCGATCTCATCGACTCCTTCGTACCGCTGAAAAAGACCGGCAGCAATTATGTTGCCCGCTGCCCCTTCCATACCGAAAAAACCCCCAGTTTTTCCGTCAGCCGCAGCAAACAGTTCTTTTACTGTTTTGGCTGCGGCGCAAACGGCAATGCCATTGGCTTTTTGATGGACTACTCGCATCTCGATTTCGTCGAGGCCGTCGAGGATCTGGCCGCCTTCGCTGGCGTCGACGTGCCGCGGGAGGCCGTGGATTTCCAAGCGCGGGATCAGAAGGGCGATCTGACTGCGATCTATGAATTACTGGGCCAGGCGGAAGAATTTTATCGTCAGCAGCTGCGCGGGCATCCCGAGGGAAAAAAGGCCATCGCCTATTTGCGTGGCAGAGGGCTGTCCGGGGAAGTGGCGCGGGATTTCGCGCTGGGCTACGCGCCCGATGACTGGCGGCCGCTGCTGCAGCGCTTCGATCGCCGGCTGTTGGTCGAGGCGGGCCTGCTGTCTAGTCAGGATGACGGTCGTGTCTATGGGCGCTTTCGCAACAGGCTGATTTTTCCCATCCGTGATCGCCGCGGCCGGGTACTGGGTTTTGGCGGCCGCGCCTTGGGTGATGCGCAGCCAAAGTACCTGAACTCCCCGGAAACGCCGGTGTTTCACAAGGGCAAGGAAGTCTATGGGTTGTATGAGCTGCTGAAAAACAAAATCAAGCCACAGCGTATTTTACTTGTCGAGGGGTACCTGGATGTTATCGCTTTGGCGCAATACGGCATCCATTATGCTGCTGCAACGCTGGGTACGGCATCTTCCCAGGCGCATATGGATCTGCTGTTTCGCTTTGCCCCGGAGCTGGTTTTTTGCTTCGATGGCGATGCGGCAGGCAGACAGGCAGCCTGGAAGGCTGTGAACGTGGTCCTGCCGAGTTTGCGCGATGGCCGGCAGGTCAGGATCATGCTTTTGCCGCAGGGGCATGATCCGGACACCATGATTCGTGAAAAAGGAAGCGACTATTTTGTCGATCAGGTTGCCGGAGCCGCATCCCTGTCCGATTATTTCTTTCAGCAGTTGACGGAAGGTCTGAATCTTCAGGAGCTGGAAGGAAGAGTCAGGCTGGTGGAAAAATCGCGGCCTTTACTGGAAAAACTGCCCGACGGCGTTTTTCGGGAAATGATGTTTGCCCGGCTGCAGGAGATGAGCAAAGTTGCATCGCTGGCAGTTTTGCCGAATGCGGCTACACTTAGAGGTCAGCACAAAGGCATGCCCAGAACCGCGAAAAACAAGCTGTCTCCCGCAAGAACGGCCATTGCCCTGCTGCTGCAATATCCTGAACTCGCAGATATTGCGGAGCAAAAACGAATAGACTGGTCCGGGCTGGATGATTATCCGGGCATTTCTCTGTTGCTCCAGATTTTACGGAGAATCGCTTCCAATCCGCAGCTCACCATGGCAGGTGTGGTGGAAGGGTTTCGTGGCTTGCCAGAGGAAAAACAGGTCAAGGCGCTCGCCAGTCTGGAGCTGCTGATTCCCGAACAGGGGGTGGCGTCGGAATTCAGTGATGCCCTGGATCGACTGGTCGTGCTGGCGGGCAAGCACCGGCTCGAGGCGCTGCTTGCCAAGGAAAGGGCTGAGGGTCTCGATCGCCAGGAGCGGGAATTATTGCTGACCATGCTGGTCGAACAGCGTTGAAACAGTCTTGTATATCGATCTCCAGGTTGATATACTTTTCTGTTCATTAGAATGTATAGCAGTATATTGATGGGTAGATAATGAGTCAAGAACAGCAGCAATCCCAACTCAAGGAATTGATAGCAAAGGGCAAAGTACAAGGTTATCTGACTTATGCGGAAGTCAATGACCACCTGCCCGGCGATATTGTCGATCCCGAGCAGATTGAAGATATCATCGGCATGATCAATGATATGGGAATCAGTGTGCATGAAGTTGCACCCGATGAAGATACCCTGATTACCGATGCCGCCGTGGCAGCTGACGATGACGATGTGGCGGAAGTGGCAGCGCTCGCCTCGGTGGACAACGAATTTGGCAGAACCTCGGACCCGGTGCGGATGTACATGCGGGAAATGGGGTCGGTTGGCCTGTTGAGCCGGAAAGATGAACTGAAGATCGCCAAACGGATAGAAGACGGCCTGCGGCAAGTGGTCAAGGCGCTCTCCCGGTCCAGCAAAGTGGTCACGAATTTTATCGAGGCCTTCGATGCCATCGGTACGGAAAATGGTCCGCGCCTGACCGACCTGATGACTGATTTCGTCGACCTAGAAGAGGCTGAAGGTCTCGAAGCACCAGCCGCTGTCGCTGGCGCCACGGATTCGGATGAGGTTGAAGAGCCGGCCGGACTGGACTACGAGGAAGCCAAGGAAAAAGTCGCCCAGCTCCGGAAAAAATTGAAAACAGCCAACAACTGTCTGAAAAAATACGGTTATGGCCATGAAAAGACCGAACAGGCCTTTGCCGCACTGGAGGATTGTTTCCTGGTGTTCAAATGGACGCCGCAGTACTTCAAGAAGACCGTTGCGGAAGTCGGCGAAGTCATCGATGAAATTCGCGCACAGGAAAAGAAGATACTGGATATCTGTGTACGCAAGGCAAAAATGCCGCGCAAGGATTTCATCAATTCCTTTACTGAAAATGAAGCCAGCTCTGACTGGCTGGATCAATACCTGAACGACGAGCATCCCTATTCGGAAGTTCTCCGGGAGCATCAGGATGAAATCAGGAATGCGCAAAGGATATTGGCCAGAATCGAGACGGAACAGGGGCTGACGATAGCAGCGCTCAAGGATATCAACCGCCGCATGTCCATTGGTGAGGCGAAGGCAAGACGGGCAAAGAGAGAAATGATTGAGGCCAATCTGCGCCTGGTTATTTCCATCGCCAAAAAATACACCAATCGCGGACTGCAATTTCTCGATCTGATTCAGGAAGGCAACATCGGCCTGATGAAGGCGGTGGACAAGTTCGAATACCGGCGCGGCTACAAGTTTTCTACCTATGCCACCTGGTGGATCCGGCAGGCGATCACGCGCTCCATTGCCGATCAGGCCCGAACCATTCGTATCCCGGTGCATATGATCGAAACCATCAACAAGCTGAACCGCATTTCCCGGCAGATATTGCAGGAAAAAGGCCGCGAGGCGACACCTGAAGAACTGGCGGAGCGCATGGAGATGTCGGAAGACAAGGTGCGCAAGGTTTTGAAGATTGCCAAGGAGCCGATCTCCATGGAGACCCCCATCGGTGACGATGAAGATTCCCATCTGGGGGATTTCATCGAAGATGCAAAGGTATTGTCGCCGGTCGAATCGGCCACCTTCGCCGGCCTGCGGGAATCGACACAGAATGTTCTGGCGGGATTGACGGCGCGGGAGGCCAAGGTTCTGCGCATGCGCTTCGGCATCAATATGAACACCGATCATACCCTGGAGGAAGTGGGCAAGCAGTTCGATGTCACCCGGGAGAGGATTCGCCAGATAGAAGCGAAGGCTTTGCGCAAGCTTCGCCACCCATCGCGGTCGGAGCAGCTGCGCTGCTTTCTGGACTCGGAATAGATCCGGCGCTTTACTGCCTGAAAACAGGCAGTAAAGCGTTGCCGTGTCGTGCTGTCCGGAAAAAAAGATCGGGGCCCTTAGCTCAGTTGGTTAGAGCATCCGACTCATAATCGGCAGGTCGAAGGTTCGAGTCCTTCAGGGCCCACCATTACAGCAAAAACAACTGAGGCTGCCTTTGGCAGCCTTTTGTTTACGCGTTCAGGCAAAGCGCCTGGAAGTACTTCAATAACTGCCTGCCAAGCTGTAGCCGGGCTTTTTTCCAAATCGTAATAAAAGGGAAAGCAACTGTGAGTGATAATTTTCTATTTACATCGGAATCTGTCTCGGAAGGACATCCGGACAAAATCTCGGATCAGCTGTCGGACACGGTCTTGGATGCCTTGCTGGAACAGGATCCCACATCGCGGGTCGCCTGCGAAACCATGGTGAAAACCGGCATGGTGATCCTGGCGGGTGAAATCAGCACCAATGCCTGGGTCGATACCGAGGCCCTGGTCAGGAACGTCGTCAGAGAGATCGGCTACGACGATCCGGCGATCGGCTTCGACTGGCAAAGCTGCGCAGTCCTGAACGCCATTGGCAAGCAGTCGCCGGATATCGCCATGGGCGTCGACGAGGCGGAAGACCACGAGCAGGGCGCCGGCGACCAGGGCCTGATGTTCGGCTACGCCAGCAATGAAACCGATGTGTTGATGCCGGCACCCATCACCTATTCACACCGACTGGTACAACGCCAGGCAGAAGTCCGGAAGAACAAGACGCTGCCATGGCTGCGTCCCGATGCGAAAAGCCAGATCACCTTCCGCTATGAGGATCACAAGCCCGTGGCGATCGATGCAGTGGTTTTGTCCACGCAGCATGCCCCGGAAATTGCCGAGACGCAGGTTCACGAAGCGGTCATGGATGAAATCATCAAGCCTGTACTGCCGCAGGAATGGCTGCACAAGGGAACCAAATATTTCATCAATCCCACCGGCAAGTTCGTCATCGGCGGTCCGGTCGGCGACTGCGGTCTGACCGGCCGAAAAATCATCGTCGACACCTATGGCGGCATGGCGCGCCATGGCGGCGGCGCTTTTTCCGGCAAGGATCCTTCCAAGGTGGACCGTTCCGCTGCCTACATGGCCCGTTATGTGGCAAAAAACATCGTTGCCGCCGGCCTGGCCGAACGTTGTGAAATACAGGTTTCCTATGCTATCGGCGTGGCGGAACCCACCTCCATCAGCGTGGAAACCTTTGGCACCGGCACCGTCAGCGAGGAGCGCCTGGTGGCGGTCATCAGGGAGCATTTCGATCTCCGACCGAAGGGTTTAATCGCCATGCTGGGCCTGCTCAAGCCTATCTACCGGCAGACGGCGGCCTATGGGCATTTTGGCCGTACCGAGAGCTCTTTCAGCTGGGAAAAAACCGACAAGGCGGAAATGCTCAAGGACGCAGCGGGAAAATAATTTCAAGGAGCTGTCCAGACAGTTGTCTGCGGTTTTTCCGACTGCCGGTCGGCGCAGCTGTCGACAGTACAATCGCTGACCGCCATGGAGAGCGAAGCGAAGGCGGTTAGTCCTCGGTAGCGACCAGGGCCGCACTGTTTATCCGGCGTGCGATAGCGCAGAGGAGAAACAAAGTAGGCATACGAAAAGTCGCGTCCAGTCATTTGAGGGAGTGCTGCGTAGCCAGCGCCGAGTTTACGAAGGTGTGGCGAAGCGGCACGGACGCAGGACGGCCGGGGCAATAATGGTTGTCGCGTTGGTGAGTCGATTTTGGAGACTTGGATGTCCCAAAATCTATCACGAGGTAGCGACACGCTTGCTACTTAAAGCATATGCACAGGAATCGATGATGAACGACTATAAAGTGGCGGATATCAGCCTCGCGGAATGGGGACGCAAGGAAATCAACATTGCAGAAACGGAAATGCCGGGATTGATGGCGCTGCGTGAAGAATACAAGGAAGAACAGCCCTTGCGAGGCGCACGGATTGCCGGCTGCCTGCACATGACTATACAGACCGCGGTATTGATCGAGACCTTGACCGCGTTGGGCGCCGAAGTGCGCTGGTCTTCCTGCAATATTTTCTCCACCCAGGATCATGCCGCGGCGGCCATGGCCGCTGCTGGCATACCGGTATTTGCCTGGAAGGGCGAGACCGAGGAGGAAGCGGAATGGTGCATCATACAGACTATCGAGGGTCCGGACGGCTGGCGGCCGAACATGATTCTCGATGACGGCGGCGATCTGACGCTGATCATGCATGAGAAGTATTCCGACCTGATGGACGACGTCAAGGGCTTGTCGGAGGAGACCACGACCGGCGTGATGCGGCTCTACGAAATGCTGGAAAATCAGCTGCTCAGGGTGCCGGCATTCAATGTCAACGATTCGGTCACCAAGTCCAAGTTCGACAACCTGTATGGCTGCCGCGAGTCGCTGCTGGATGGCATCAAGCGTGCCACCGACGTGATGATCGCCGGCAAAATCGCCGTGGTCTGCGGCTACGGTGATGTCGGCAAGGGCTGCGCGCAGTCGCTGCGCGGCCAGGGCGCCACCGTCTGGATCACCGAAATCGATCCGATCTGCGCCCTGCAGGCATCCATGGAGGGTTTTCGCGTGGTGACCATGGAAGAAGCGGCTCCGCAGGGCAATATTTTCGTCACGGCGACCGGCAATTTCAATGTCATCACCCATGATCACATGGCGGCGATGAAAGACCAGGCCATCGTCTGCAATATCGGCCACTTCGATTCCGAAATCGATATTGCCTCGCTGCGCAAGTACCAGTGGGAAAACATCAAGGCCCAGGTCGACCACGTCATCTTTCCGGACGGCAAGCGGATTATCGTGCTGGCGGAGGGGCGTCTGGTGAACCTGGGCTGCGCGACAGGCCATCCCAGCTTCGTGATGTCGAATTCCTTCTGCAACCAGGTTCTGGCGCAGATCGAATTGTGGAACAATGCCGACATGTACGAAAACAAGGTCTACATCCTGCCGAAAAACCTCGATGAAAAAGTTGCCGCACTGCATCTTGGCCAGCTGGGCGTACAGTTGACGCGGCTGACCGAGGAGCAGGCCGAATATCTTGGCGTGCCCGTCGACGGCCCCTACAAGCCGGAGCATTATCGCTATTGATTGCCGCAGCTGATGCTGCGCAGGAGTCAGGCCAATGCGCCATAGCGGCGCATTGGCGGGCCGCTTCAGATTCCGGCGCCGCGCACAAAACAGCGGTGCATCTCCATGCCAGGGCTGCACGCGCAGCCCTCTTCGCGCAACAATCAAGAAATTACCACCATGCAGTCGCAACGTAAATATCCAAAACTGTACAGTTTCGAATTCTATCCGCCCAAGACAGCGGCCGGTGAAGTCAGCCTGCAGAAGGTGCACAGCGAACTGGCGAAACTGGATCCGGATTTCTTCTCGGTGACATTCGGCGCCGGGGGTTCCACGCGGGACAAGACCTATGAAACGGTCTTGAAGATCCAGCAGAGCGGTATCGCCGCGGCCCCCCATTTGTCCTGCGTCGCCTCTACCCGGGACAACATTCGCGGGATCCTGAAGGATTACCGTGATAATGGCATCAAGAAAATCGTCGCATTGCGTGGTGACCTGCCATCGGGGACGCTGTCGGCCGGGGAATTCCGCTATGCCAACGAACTGGTCGAATTCATCCGCCAGGAATCGGGGGATCATTTCCAGATTCACGTCGCGGCCTATCCCGAGGTGCATCCCCAGGCCGCCAGCGGCATAGAGGATCTGAAGAATTTCAAGCGCAAGGTCGATGCCGGTGCGGATGCGGCCATCACCCAGTATTTCTACAATGCCGATGCCTATTTCTATTTCGTGGACGCCTGTGAAAAGCTGGGCATCGACATTCCCATCGTACCTGGCATCATGCCGGTTTTCAATTATCCCCAGTTGTTCCGCTTCTCCGACATGTGCGGCGCCGATATTCCAAGATGGATGCGCAAGCGCCTGGAGGGCTTTGGCGACGATGTCGAATCGGCACGGGCATTCGGCGTCGACGTGGTCAGCGACCTCTGTCAGCGCCTGCTGGACAATGGCGCTCCCGGCCTGCATTTCTATACCATGAACCAGTCCGGCCCGGTCCTGGCGATCTGGGAGAATCTGAACCTTTGACCGACATTGACTGGCGGCAACGGGCCATGCCGCCTTTCACCGGCAGATGACTGAGGAAACAAATGCCATGCGGATTTCCCGATTGTATTTGCCGCAGCCGCTGCAAAGCGGCTTGCATCTGGAACTGGACGAGGACAGCGGACACTATGTGCGCAGTGTTCTGCGCCTGAAGAAGGAAGCCCGGCTTGCCCTGTTCAATGGTCATGGCGGTGAGTGGCAGGCGCGAACGGTAGAGGTGAGCCGCAGACGTGTCGCCGTCGAGGTCGGCCAATGGCGGGAAATGGATGTCGAATCACCGCTGCAGACCTGGCTGGCCCTGGCGATCAGCAGAAGCGACCGCATGGATCTGTCGGTCCAGAAGGCGGTGGAACTGGGCGTCAACGGTATCACGCCGTTGTTTACCGAGCGCTGCATGGTGAAGCTGACAGCCGAAAAAACAGAGCAGAAAATACAGCACTGGCAGAACATTGCCCGGCATGCCGCAGAGCAATGCGGCAGAACGGTAGTGCCCGAGGTGCGAAGACCGGTACAGATCCATGACTGGCTGGTCACGGCGGAGGGCTTGAAAATTTTTCTCGATCCCGCTGCGCATTCCACAATGACGGGGCTGCAGCCTGGGCAGGGCAGAGTGACGCTGCTGTCCGGGCCGGAGGGAGGTTTTGCAGACCATGAACGGGATGCCGCCGGGCATGCCGGATTCATTCCGGTGCGCCTCGGCAGGAGAATATTGAGAGCGGAAACGGCGGCGCTTGCCGCATTGGCGTCGGTGCAGATGCTGTGGGGGGACTTCGCCGGCGACAACGGCAGTTGAGGATTGAAATGAAGATCAGATACGCGCTGTATTCCCTGGCACCTCTGGCCCTGCTGCTAATTGCAGCGGGAATTGCCAGCGTCCTGGCCTATTTCATCGTGCTCGGCATCGGCGATCAGTTCCCATTACGCAAGGTGATCAGCAGAACCACCCAGATTCTGCTGATCCTGGGCATCTGGCCGTTGATGACCCGGCTGAAACTGACCTGGCGGGATATCGGTTTTGCCCCCCCGACTTATTTTATTCGGCAGATGCTGGTCGGCTTGGGCATCGCCCTGCTGACCCTGATGCCGGTTTTGTTGACGCTCTGGTGGCTCGATATCGAAGTATTCGATGCAGGCCGGGCATGGACCCTTGTCGATGCTGTCAAGGCATTGGCGGGGGCGTTGTTGGCCGCGCTGCTTATATCCCTGCTGGAGGAACCGCTGTTTCGCGGCATTCTGTTGACCGGTCTGGCCAGAAAAATGGGTGTGTGGGCGGCGATTCTACTCAGTGCCTTCTATTATGCCGGCCTGCATTTCCTGAAGGGCAAGTCCGATATTCCCCTGGATCGGATGACCGTATTCAGCGGTTTCGGCCTGGTGCAGGAGGCCTTTGCCAATCTAGCCAACCCGGAGATCGTTTCGGCGTTTGCCGCGCTGTTCATGGTCGGGGTTTTTCTGGGCGTGATGCGCAGTGAAATCGGGCAGGGACTGGGATTGTGCATCGGCTGCCATGCCGGTTGGGTGTGGCAGATAAAAATGACCAAGAAGCTGTTCAACAGCAACCCGGCAGCAGACTATTACTGGCTGGTCAGTGATTACGATGGCGTGATTGGTCCGTTGGTGAGCGGCTGGCTGCTGCTGGTGGTGGTCGTCTATCTGATGATTCGGCGCAGAGTTCAGCGTTAGCGCTGCCGCCCTTGAAAGGCATCGGGCTCAGTCGCGGAAGTTATTGAACTGCAGCGGCATCTCCAGTTTCTCCTCGCGCAGCATCTGCATCACCTGCTGCAGGTCGTCGCGTTTTTTGCCGGTGACTCTGACTTTTTCGCCCTGGATAGCCGCCTGCACCTTCATTTTTTTGTCCTTGATCAGTTTGACGATTTTCTTGGCCAGCGGGGTATCCAGTCCTTGCCGCAGGGTCACCGTCTGGGTGGCCGTCTTGCCGCTGGTCTGAGGGTCGGATACTTCCAGGCAGGCGATATCGATGCCGCGTTTGGTCAGTTTGTTCTGCAGGATATCCAGCATTTGCTGCAGTTGGAATTCCACTTCGGCGGTCATGGTGATGACGGCATCTTTCTGCTCGAAGCGAGCGTTGCTGCCCTTGAAATCGAAGCGGGTGGAGACCTCGCGGTTGGCCTGATCGACGGCGTTGCTGGCTTCATGCATGTCGAACTCGGAAACTATGTCGAATGAAGGCATTGGTTTGACTCTTTAATCAACTGAAAAAAGTCATTCTACCGCAAAATGGCGGCAGCTCCGATAGGGCATGAGGAAGAAATGACGGAACGATCTTCAGCCGGCGCCTTTGGATTTTCTGGTGAAGAAAAAAATTGCGCCAAATACCAGCAGGGCGGGCAGGAGATTCCAGACCACCATCCACTTCCAGTTCGGCATCTGCGTGACGAAGCCCCGGAAGCGGTCTTTCTTTTCCGGGGAAAAGTCATTGGGAAAGACGCAGAAGGTATAGTCGTACAGGCCTGCCTCGAACATCGAGCATCTCGCCCTTTCCCGGATATAGGGTTGCCTGTTCTGGGAATCGATCGAGGCATCCCGGTAGATCGACTGCAGCACCTGGACAGCCGCATTCAGCTGCTCGGCATCGCTGGCTGGAGCGGCATCGAATTCAAAGTTGTAGTTGTTCCCCGAGACTTCGACTGTATAGCGATACACTTTGCCGGCCGATTCATAGCTGTAGCGGGTTTCAGCCGCTACGTCGGTGGGCGGGACAAAGATCGCGGCGAAGATGATGAGCAGCAATGGGCAATTGAATTTCTGTTTCATGAAAAAATGGCTTGGCCGTATCTGGAGTGTGTACAGGGGCGTCAGCTGCCTGCTTGAGGGCCGTCAGGCGGAACTCCCGGAGTACAGCTGCTGAAGAAACCCTCTGCAGAATTATCCCCCTTTTCCAGGGTTTTTCAAGGCGGCGCTGACGCTTCCCGAAATCTTGTGATATTTCAGCCAGAAACGGCATGTTTCCTGATATAATCAGAAGCTTGGGGAATTCCTGCATTTTTCCACAGTCTGTTGTATCCAATTCTTGTTTCTGACACGGCTGGCGGTTGCTGGAAAATCGCGGCCAGGATTTAATTGAATATCTGCTCTGTACATGACAAAAAAATTATCGAGCACACAACGACAGATTATTACAAACTGGGTCTGGAAGGCTTGGTCGCAGTATTGAAATCATTATCAACAGTAGTTTTTTGGATGTCGTA
>JANEMG010000059.1 GCA_024511045.1 Gammaproteobacteria bacterium
AAGCGTTCTATTGAGGTGTGATTTGGATTTCAAGTTCCCAATATTATACCTCTTTAGAGCGCACTATTCATTTACAATCAACAAGTTATTCTGTTTTTCTGAACTCCGAAACTTTAGTTATAATTTTGATTTAAACGAGGGAAATTGCATGAGTGCTCTTATTTGCGGGTCCATGGCATACGATACCATCATGGTATTTCATGATAAATTCAAGAACCACATTTTGTCGGAGAAGGTACATACTCTCAATGTTTCGTTTTTGGTGCCCGTCTTGCGCCGTGAATACGGCGGTTGTGCAGGAAACATTGCCTATAATATGAAGCTGCTCGGCGAGGATCCGAAAATCATGGCTACCGTCGGGCATGATTTCGAGCCCTACCTGCAGTGGCTTTGCCAGTGTGGTCTGTCCACCGAATTCATCCAGATCCTGGATGACAGCTATACCGCTCAGGCTTACATCACCACCGATGAGGACGATAACCAGATTACCGCCTTTCATCCGGGCGCGATGAACTTTTCCCATCGCAATAGCGTGCCACTCGACCAGGAAATCAGTATCGGCATCGTTGCGCCCGATGGCAAGGAAGGCATGCAGCAGCATGCAAAGCAGTTCCTCGAGGCCGGCATTCCTTTTATCTTCGATCCCGGGCAGGGAATGCCGATGTTCGATGGCGAAGAATTGCTGCAGTTTCTGGACATGGCCAACTGGGTCACGCTCAACGACTATGAATCCGAATTGATGCAGGACCGGACCGGTCTCTCCCTGGAGCAAATCGCCGAGCGGGTCGACGCCCTGATCATCACCCTGGGCGGAAAAGGCTCGAACATCTATACCGGCGGTCAATGCCTGGAAATACCGGCGGCCAAACCCGGTGCCCTGCTCGATCCAACCGGCTGCGGTGATGCCTACCGGGCCGGCCTGTTGTATGGCCTGCTCAACGACCTCGACTGGGGGGTTACGGGACGTATTGCCTCGCTGCTGGGAGCGATCAAGATCGAGCACAATGGTACGCAGAATCATGTTTTCAATCTGGACCAGTTCCGCAACCGCTATAGGGAAAATTTCGGATCCTCCTTCTGATGTTGGCCCATACTTCGAAACTGCTGCAGATCATGGCGCAGCTGCGCCATCCCGAAGAGGGCTGCCCCTGGGACCGGGAGCAGGACTTTTACAGCCTGATTCCCTATACTATCGAGGAGGCCTATGAAGTTGCCGATGCCATAGAACGCAACGACCTCGAGGATCTGCGCTGCGAGTTGGGCGACTTGCTGCTGCAGGTGGTGTTTCATGCCCAGCTCGCCGAAGAACAGGGCCTGTTCGATTTCGAGCAGGTGGCGGAGGGGATTTGCGAAAAGCTGATCCGGCGCCATCCCCACGTGTTCGGCAACGACAGGTTCGAGAATGACGAGCAGCGCAGGCAGGCCTGGGAAGCCGCCAAGGCAAAGGAGCGGCAGAGCAAGAAACCGGATCAGGGCCAGGGCAGTGCATTGTCCGGTATCGCGGTCAATCTTCCGGCACTGGTGCAGTGTGAGAAAATACAGAATCGTGCCGCCAGCCATGGCTTCGACTGGCCCGAGGTGCTGCCGGTTTTTGCCAAGGTTCATGAAGAGCTGGAGGAAGTGAAAGAGGCCTGGCAAGCGGCCGATCAGGCGCAGATCCAGGAGGAAATCGGTGATCTGCTGCTGGTTGCGGTAAATCTGGCCAGACATCTGAAAGTCAATCCAGAGATCGCCCTGAAGGAGAGCAACAAAAAATTTTCCCGCCGCTTTCAGTATATCGAAGAGAGTGTGCGCGAGTCCGGCAGGGAAATGCGGGACTGCCGGCTGGAAGAGCTGGATGCCTTGTGGGATGAGGCCAAGCGGGTATTGAAAACAACCTCCCGCTGAAACAATGCTTGCCCGACCTGCGTACTCAGGCAATGATGGAAATGCTGTCCCAACAGGCTCATTGCCAGAAAAGCGGAGTTTTTGTAACGTGTCGGTGGCATTGACGATGGTGTGGTAATCTGCTTTTAACGTCTTTCCGTCGACAACACGAATGAATCAGCCCCTTTTAACAGCGTCACAGCCAATTATGCTTGGAAAATCGCTGCCAAAATCAGAGATCTCGGTCAGGGAGAACCTGAACTGGCTGTTCATTCTCAGGAACCTGCTGTTGTTGGCCGGATCGCTGCTGATTCTGATGTCGGAATATGTGCTGCAGGTATCTTTGCCCCTGGATGGGCTCTGGCTGGCCATTATTGCCATCGGGGCCGTCAATGGCTTTACCTGGCTGCGCCTCAATTCCGACGTGCCGGTGACGGAACTGGAGATTTTTGCCCAGCTGTCATTGGATGTCATCGGCATCACCCTGTTGTTGTATCTGACCGGCGGCGCCACCAATCCCATCATCTGGATTTTTTTGCTGCCGCTGATTCTCACGGCGATCCTACTGCCGCAGGACTATACCTGGTACATGGTGATTTTGACCACCACCATGTACACGTTCCTGATTGGTTTTCATATCCCTCTGCCGGCAATAGAGCCCAGTTTCGATCCCCATGACTTAGCCCGCAAAATCCCGTTGCAGACGGACATGTATTATTTCAATCTGCACATGTTCGGCATGTGGTTTGGCTTTGTCTTCAGCGCCGGGCTGGTTGCCTATTTCGTCGTCGAGCTTTCCAAAACACTCCGGGAAAGAGAACGCAAACTTGCCGAAGCCAGGGAAATGGCGCTGCGCGATGAACGCGCCATTGCCCTGGGGACGCTGGCTGCCAGTGCCGCGCACGAGATGAGTACGCCGCTGGGTACCATCGCGATTCTGGCCCATGAACTGCGGCGGGATTATCCGGAGCACCGCTTGCCGGAACTGCATCAGAAACTGGGGATTATCGAAGAGCAGATCGAACGCTGCAAAAAAGCGCTTTCGGTCATGTCCAGTTCGGCTGGCAAGCAGCGCGCCGAATCCGGTCAGGCCATGCCCCTGGTGGATTATCTCGACGAGGTCATCAATCAGTGGCGGGCCCAGCAGCCGGGCATCAAACTGAATTTTATCGTCGCAGCCGGGCCGCCGGCGCAAATACTGGCGGAGCATTCCTTGACCCATGCGCTGATCAATATTCTGAACAACGCTGCCGAGGCCTCGCCGCCGGACAAGGGGGTGGACTTCCATGCCAGCTGGGATGAACAGCAGGCTACCATCAAAATACGTGATTATGGCCCTGGCATCGATCCGGAAATTGCCAAAATTATCGGAAAAGCCCCGGTCTCGACGAAACCCCAGGGCCTGGGAGTAGGATTGTTTTTGACCTTTACCACCATCAAGCGCCTGGGCGGTAAAATAAAAATCTTCAATGTCGGGGAGGGCGGCGCCTGCGTCGAATTCATGCTGCCATTGCTGCCAATCAACAGGGAAGCCAATCATGAGTGACCTCGAAAAACCCCGGCTGCTGCTGGTAGACGACGACCAGACCTATTGCAACGTGCTGGCACAGGCCTTGGAGAAAAGAGGCTATGAGGTGCTCATTGCTAACGATGTTGCCAGCGGCATCGAGCTGGCGGAGTCCATGGTGCCCGAGTATGCGGTGATCGATCTGCGCATCAGCCATGAATCGGGACTGGAACTGGTGGAGAAATTGATCTCACTGGATCAGAATACCCAGATCATCATGCTCACCGGATTTGCCAGCATCGCCACCGCCGTGGAAGCCATCAAGCTGGGTGCCGTGCATTATTTGACCAAGCCCGCCAATGCCGATGAAATCGTCAATGCCCTGCACAAGAACGAAGGGGATTCGTCGGTCGCGGTCAGTGAAAACCCGCTCTCCGTGAAGCGTCTGGAATGGGAGCACCTGCAGAAAGTGCTGATGCAGCATGATGGCAATATCTCCGCCGCTGCCCGGGCGCTGAACATGCACCGGCGTACCCTGCAGCGCAAGCTGGACAAGCGGCCGGTACGGGAGTGAGCAACAGCGTGCACGTGCCATGACTGATAGGCAGGGTGTCGGGGCGTTGATAACGGGATTGGCTCACATAAATAGGATGCCGTCCGTCCTTTCGGCAAAAAACTGCGCTTCTCTGCTATAGTTAAATGCGTCGTCCGGGAGGACGATATTCTACCTTCAAAAGGCTGGTATCAGGCATGATACCAGCCTTTCTTGTTTATGCCGCTCGTTATCGGCTGCAACTTGTGGATTGCTGCGGGGATTCTTTTCGCCCTCAACTGCAGAGAGGGGACAGCAGCAGGTCGGCAATCCAGACAGCGGTTGTCAGATGCAGAAATGGTCAATTGGGATCAATGAAAATGCCCTGGCGAATCCGGTTTCCTCATGGCCTGTCTTTGTTCCTGGCCGCCAGGATGGGCATGTATTCGGCGATGAACAGTGCCGGGTCCACTTTGGTTCGGTTCAGATAGACGTTCCAGTGCAGGTGCGGGCCGGTGACGCGCCCGGTCTCGCCGACGGTTCCCAGAATATCACCCTGGCGGACCTTCTGGCCCGCTTTGACCTTGATTTCCGTCATGTGGAAATAGCCGGTGATCAGGCCCTGGCCATGGTCCAGGAACACCGTGTTGCCATTGTAATAGTAATTGCCGGTATCGATCACCACGGCATCTGCCGGCGCTTTGATGGGGGTGCCTGCAGGAGCGGTGATATCCAGACCGCTGTGCGGGTTGCGGGGCTGGTTGTTGAAAAACCGTTTCAGTCCGAACAGGCTGCTCAGCCGACCATCCACCGGCGGGATGAAATCGGTGGCGACCTGCTGGCGTTCCGTCCAGGTGCGCAGCGCTTTGCCGATGGGGATACGGTCGGCTTTGATACGCTTCAGGTCGTCCGGGTTGGGATTGACCATGCGTTTGTTTTTGATGGTGATGTACTGGGCAGGATATTCCTTGTCGGCAATCGTGAAGCGCATCCGGCTGCTGCCACGGGAATTGACGATGTCGATTTGGTATTCACCCGGCCTGGTGTTCAGCGGGATGCCCACCAGCGCCAGCCACTGCTGGTCCTGCTGGATCACCAGGACCCGCCGGTCCTGAAAAAAGACTTTTGGTGCCGGGTCGCTGGCATCTCCCGCTGCCAACTCCACGATACCGCCCGGTACCGGCAGCTGTTCAGGCAGCTTGCCAGCCCAGACGGTGAGAGCGGCAGACAGCAGGCAGAACATGATCGTTTTCTTAAACATCTTCAATTTCCTGTACTTGGCTGGTGAATCTTCCCTTTGCGAGGCGGGTCGTGACGATATCGCCTGGGTGAAGCTGAGCGCTGGAACGGACCAGTTTCCGGTCCGCCTGTCGGGTCACCAGGGCGTAGCCCCGATCGAGGGTGGCCAGCGGGCTGATCGCGTGCAGCGTCTGGCTGGATCTGGCCAGACGCTGCTGGCGTTTTTCCAGATTGTGCTGGATGGCAGTGCACAGACGCCTGCCGAGATTGTCCCGATGGGTCTGGCAGGCCCTGATTCTTTCAGCGGGTGAAAACTGCCATAGCTGGGCGCTTTGCCCGGCCAGTCTGTGGCTGCACTGGCTCAGCTTTCTCTGCAGGGCCTGATTGAGCCGCAGTTCGATGTCGTCCAGACGCTGGCTTTTGTTTGTCAACTGGCGGCTGGGGTGCTGCAGCAGCAGGCGTTTCGTCAGCCAGTCCAGCAATTGCCGCTTGTGCTGCAGTTGTTTTTGCTGCAGCTGGGTGATGCGCGCTTCATGATGCTGGAATTTTCGCAGCCATTCCCGATAATCCGGGGTGGCCGATTCGGCAGCCGCCGAGGGCGTCGCTGCACGCATATCTGCGACAAAATCGGCGATGGTGAAATCGATCTCGTGGCCTATGCCGGTGATGACCGGCAGTTCACTGGCGTAGATGGCACGAGCGACGGTTTCTTCATTGAAGGGCCATAAATCCTCCAGTGACCCACCGCCCCGCGCCAGGATGATGACATCGCATTCCCGACGCCGATTGGCGATTTGCAGGGCGCGTACGATTTCCTGTTTGGCTGTGCTACCTTGTACGGCAATGCCGTAGATGATGACCGGTACAGCCGGGAAACGGCGTTTCAGTACGGTTAGGATGTCCCTGACGGCTGCACCGCTGGGCGAACTGATTACGCCGATCGTTGCAGGCAGCCTCGGCAGGGGCTGTTTGGCTTGTGCTTCGAACAGACCTTCGGCGGCAAGTTTCGCCTTCAGCGCTTCGAAAGCCCTGCGCAGTTCGCCGGCGCCGGCATTCTGGATCTTTGCCACGATCAGCTGGTAGTCGCCGCGGGGTTCGAACAGGCTGACCTGAGCGTCGACGATGACCCGGTCGCCGTTTTTGGGCGTGAAGGTCAGGCGGCGTCTCTGGCTGCGGAACATTGCACAGCGTACCTGGGCATCGGCATCCTTCAGCGAGAAATAGATATGTCCCGATGCCGGGGTGCTGAGATTGGATATCTCCCCCTCGACCCGGATCTTGAAAAAATGTTCGTTGAGCAGCTCCCGGGCTTCCCTGTTCAGCCGAGACACGGTGTAGATCACGGCTTCAGGAGCGGACGCGCGAAAAAAAGTGGGGGTTGCCTCCATGTGCAAAGCGTATCGGCCTGGGTTCAGTACTGGTTCATTTGCGGATGTTATCGTGACGTTGACGCTAATTGCTATTTACAGGAGGTCATTATGTTCCGGTCAAAACAGATTATTGTCGTCCTCATGGCTTTGCTGTTCATGTCCCATGCCCATGCGCACAAGGGAGGTTATATCGGTGCAGGGTATGATAACAGACATTACGGTTACGACAACAGTATCGAGCGCAGGATGAACAGGCAGCAGTACAGAATCGACGCTGGAATCAGGGAGGGTTCTTTGACGGCAAGGGAAGTCCGCAAGCTGCACCGTGCGCACAGGCGCTTCGCCAGGCTGGAAAGGCGCCTGGGATACGATGGCTACTGGTGTGAACGGGATGTAAAGCGTTTGCACCGTCGTCTGGACCGCATCAGTAGAAAAATTTACCGGTTCAAGCACAATCGCCGTTACAACCGGCACCTTCACCATGGCAACGTTGATCGTTGGCAGGGTCATCCCTATGCCGCTTGGAAACGTGTGCCCCGGATCGAATATGAACGAACAGGGGCGTTGCAGAGCAATGCCGGTTATGCAAATCCGGTCAGGTGGTAGATTGCAGACGAGTGCGGCACTGGTACGGCATGGCATTGGCATCGCGCTGGACGGCTTGCTGCCGGCCTAGGACTTTTTGCGGTTTTGCAGTTCGATGCGCTGCATGTAGCGCTGTATCGTAGACTCGAATGCGGGTTCCAGTGCCGTGAATTCACAGCCCAGACGCTGGCCGTGATTCGGCTTTTCAGGGTTGGCGGGATGCTTGTTGCGGATGATGAAGGAAACTGTGCCTTCCCCGGCTTCAGGCAGTATCAGCCGGCAGTTTTCAAATTTTGCCGTTGGTATCAGCTGGTTGGAAATGGTTTTTTCATCATTGAGAAGGGACAGACCAGAGAGGCTGATATCGAACAATTTCAGATCGACGTCCTGATCTTCGTTCAGCGTCAGCTGGCAATGGGCCGCGCCGGAGAGTGGGGATTTGACCCGATAGAAGCCTCGTCGCTGCCGCCAGATCAGTTGCCTTGGCAGCGGCATGGAGAGGGCCGTCTGCCCCCCAAGCTGAGATTTGGCCAGTTTTTCTCCTGGCAAATCCACCTTGATGCCACGATATTCGGTTTTGAAAACGACATTTCTGGAATCCAGCAGCATTCTGTTCAGGTACTCTTTCGGACCATAATCCAGAAGTAACAGATTATCCTTGGTATCGATTTGCAAAATGGTGGTGATGAACGATTCGTTATGATCGCCAAAATGCGCGGTAAGCAGGCTTTTGTTCTTGAGCAGCAAATTCAGATTACGGAGCATCTCCTTTTGATTGGTGATTGCAAAGGATGATGACTTGCTTGCCATGAATAAAATGCCGGTTTCGGGTTATTGAATTGGAAGATTATATTGTAGAATAATTCTTGACGTTTTGCATGAACTTGGGGAAATTGGTTCCATAATATCAGGGCGCTGCGACAAACAGCTGCGCAGATTCCAGCCCCTTGCACTCGGCAGGCAGCGCAGGTGATGCATGGCCAGACACCTTGCCTGTGAATCATGGCGTTTCGGCAGGCCGGTTTCCCCCCGGGCCAGGTTGAAAAACACCGCTCGCGGCGGTTTCCGGCTGTTACCCCCAATGGATGAATCGTGATGTTGCATATCATTTCCCGCTCCCCCGTGGAACCGGTGATTTTGGAACGTACAGCGCCTGGCGATGTGCTGTTGTTTGTGGAAAATGCCGTGCTGGCGCTCTTGCGCCAGGGCAGGCTGTCCGTACGGCTTGAGGCATCGCTGACGCAAAACCGGCTCCTGGCGCTGCATGCTGATCTGCAGCTGAGAGGAATCGAAACTGAGGCGTTGCTGCCCGGCATCGAGGTGATCGACTACGGCGGTTTCGTGAAGCTGACCGAGGAAAATCCGGTGATTCAATCATGGTGTTGATGATCGATGGGCGCAGCCTGGAGACGACCGAACAGGGATTTTTATGCAGCCTGGAGGATTGGGATGAAGAGGTCGCCGTGCAGATTGCCTTGCAGCAGGGTATCGAACTGACCGAAGCGCACTGGGAGATCATCCATTTCCAGCGCGATTACTACATCCGATTCCGGCATTTGCCCAATTCCCGAATGTTCGTCAAGGCGATTCGCAATTCCCTCGGCGCGGAAAAGGGCAGCAGCCGCTATTTGCAGCGTTTGTTTCCTGAAGGGCCGCTCAAGTATGCCTGCATGATTGCCGGTCTGCCCAAGCCGCCAACCTGTTTATAGACGATGCAGCATGGCAATGCCGGCTGCGGCATCAGCCCTGCTTGAAACGGTGAATTTGCCGACGCTGCTTTTTATTGGGACGCTGCTCCCGGCCAGGCTCGAAAAGGGCATTTCGTTCACGCTGCAGGACGACCTGGGCCTGGCGTTGGGCATGGCTTTCCGGGGTTTCCCGATACAACAGCACGGCCTCCTTTGCCGGTCGGCGCTGGCTGTTGAGTGCAGTGATGGTGATATCCCAACTGTAGTGGTCTTTGCTGATCAGCAGTCGGGTGCCGACCTTGACTTCCTTGCCGGGTTTGCTGCGCTTGCCGTTGACATGAACCTTGCCGCCGGCAACGGCATCGGCGGCAAGTTTGCGGGTCTTGAAAAAACGCGCCGCCCAGAGCCACTTGTCCAGGCGGATGGCATCGATTTCCGGCGTCATGCAGACTCGGGCTTGCTGACATGCAGGCCGTTTTCCAGCCACGCCTTGTAGCCGCCTTTCAGGCTGACGGCGTTTTTGTAGCCGAGTTTGTTCAGTACTTCCGTGGCCAATGCCGAACGGCCGCCGCTTTGGCAGTAGACGATGATTTTCGAGTCCTGTTTGTACTGGAATTCAGGGTGGCTGGTGATTTTGAATTCCAGGACCCCGCGGGGAATATTGATGGCGCCGGGCAGGCAACCGGCAGCATATTCGGCGGGCTCTCTGACATCCAGAATGAGGTCGGTGGCAATTGCCTGCTTGGCTTCTTCGATATCGATTTCAGTAATGTGCTGTTTGGCTTCGGCAACCAGATCCATTGCAGTCATGGTCATTGCTGTTCTCCCGTTTGACTTAGAAAAGTAATATTAGCGTTAAATAATATACGAGCTGGTTCCATTTGTCATCTTTTTCATGAGAATGTTTGCCGCATTCGGGCCGGCAGGGCTCTGTAAGGATCCGCAGTCGAGGCTGGACAGTCAATGCTGCGAAAACCATGGTTTATGCGCACAAATCCATGCGTAGCGGCTACACTTTCAGGTAGAATGAAACATTCAATCTGCCTTTACTGTCCCAATGTTCAAGGGCGAGAGGTAAATGCAAAACTCGAAAAACCAGTGAGTTTTTTGGCTAACTGGCGCCAAAACAAGGGGATAAGGAGAGGGGCGTGTCTGGTGCCTATTTGTTATGATAGGCGCTCCAAAACTCAATA
>JANEMG010000389.1 GCA_024511045.1 Gammaproteobacteria bacterium
TTGCTGTTTTCCAGTCTGGCCAAATCGCCTATCGCCTGCTCCAGATCCGCATTGTCTTCTTCCAGCACCAGCGAACTGACGGTCTCCAGGCGGCGATGGATGTCTTCCAGAATATCCGCCAGATTCTCGACTTTCTGCTCCAGTATGGTGAACAGCAGATCGCTGGGCGAATGACAGGCAACCTGACCGCGGCGGGCGCGCATGCGCAGCAGGCGAAAATCCGCCAGATCCCCTTCGCGGATGGTGATCAGGCATTCGGGCAGCAGAATGAAAGCCACGGAGACCGTTGCATGCCGGCCTTCTGTCTAGGAAAGGAACAGGGAAAGCAGATGGATGCCGGCCTGATCCTCGAAACAGCGTGCCGATGCCTCGATTTCCTCGACTTCATCCGATTCCGGGATATCGGTCCTCACCAGGCCTTGCAGGAAATCGCGCTCCTCTTCGGTGGGTTCATGGGCATCGATCCAGTGAACATTGTTCATGTCGATTTCATCCCTGGCGAAGGGCCTGTCCAAAACGGTTTTTTCCTTGATCAGGCCGTTCCTGATGGTAAACAATCTAAGCATGGCGGATCACTGACTGATTCGGTTTTTTCCCATGGGAGATATCAAAGTTGCAGAACCCCGTAGGCAAGATAGCCGTTGTAGGCCAGGTAGAACAGCACCAGCAGGGAACCCTCCAGGCGATTGATGCGGCCGGGTCCGTGCAGGCGGAAAGCCATCAGGAACAGCACCACCATCAGGGCAAACATGCTGGGCCAGTCGCGCGTCAACACCGCCGGTTCGACGCCGGTCGGAGCAATGATGCCGGCGATACCCACCACGGCCAGCAGGTTGAACATGTTGGAGCCGATGACATTACCCAGCGCGATATCGTGCTCGCCCTTCTGCACCGCCACCACGGAAGCCGCCAGTTCCGGCAGGGACGTACCCAGGGCGACGATGGTCAGGCCGATCACCAGATCGCTGATGCCCAGATCGTGAGCGATGAACACCGCCCCCCAGACCAGCACCCGCGAACTGACGATCAGCAGCAGCAACCCAGCCAGCAGCCAGAATATGGCCCTGCCCAGGGTCATGGTGTGGGCGGCCAGTTCCTGCTGCATTTCCTGTTCCAGGACATCATCGCGGCTGCGCAGCACGGAAAAAACCGACCAGCCCATCAACACGAAAAAGCCCGACGACAGGATGACAGCATCCACAAAACTCAATTCACCGTCGGACAACTGCCAGCCGGAAAACAGCCCCAGCGCGATCAGTATGGGCAGTTCCTTGCGGATGATCTTCGAGTGCACGATGATCGGCGTGATCATCGCCGTGATGCCAAGAACGAGGGCGATATTGACGATATTGGAGCCGTAGGCGTTGCCCAATGCCAGGCCGGGGTTGCCCGCCGCGGCGGCGAAGGCCGAAACCACCATTTCCGGTGCGGATGTACCGAAGCCGACGATCACCATGCCGATCAGCAATGCCGGCATGCCGGCATGATTGGCGGTCGCCGCCGCGCCGTCGACGAAGCGGTCGGCGCTCCACACCAGCAGCACGAAGCCGCCGACAATGGCCACGAAGGCCAGGGAAAAAGTTTCGGCCTGCTGGAAAAACAGCAGGTAGATCACCACCGCCAGCAGCATGCGGTAGATCACGTAGGGCCACATGCCGAAGCGGTTCAGCCATTTCAAAAAGAAATGGATCGCGGTCAGCGCCGTGACGAAGGAGACCACGCCGCCGATCAGAAAAGCCATCCAGTCGACGGCAATGTCTTCACCGGCCACCTGCAGCAATTTCACCGATGCGGCCAAAGCCGTGATCGGTATCGCCAGCAGAAAGGAGAAGCGTGATGCCGCCTGGCGGTCCAGCCCAAGCATCAGACCGGCGGTGATGGTCGCACCGGAACGGGAGGTGCCGGGTACCAGGGAAACGGCCTGCGCCAGACCCACCAGCAGGGCGTCCTTCCAGGTGATGGATTCGATCGGCCGGGTGCGTTTGCCGCTGTAATCCGCCCAGCCCAGCAGCGCGGCGAACACCACCGTGGTGACGAAGATCACCTGCACCGAACGCAGCGTCGTGTCGATCAGGTCCAGCAGCAGCAGACCGGCGATGCCGGTGGGAATGGTGCCCAGCACGATCGCGCCGGCCAGGACACTTTGCCCGACCCGCCTGCACTGCAGCAGGGACTGCACGCCGTCATGCACCAGCACCAGGACATCACGGCGAAAATACAGCAGCACCGCCAGCAGCGTCCCGACATGCACGGCCAGATCGAAGGCGACGCCCTGGTCCTCCCAGCCATTGAACAGCGGCATCAGGATCAAATGCGCCGAACTGGAGATCGGCAGAAACTCAGTGATACCCTGGAGCACCCCTAGAAGAAAAGTATGTACGACATCCACCAGTGATTCCTTGTTTTATAGACCGGGCCTTGTTTCGTTGATAAAAAGTAACTAGTTTCCGTCCTAGAGTTTAGAGTAAGCAACATTGTTCCACCGTATATTTTCGGGTGAAATAAAGTTGCTATTTTGTTCATACTGCCCGTTAGAGCTTGTTCTATACGCTGATTGCTGCATCA
>JANEMG010000060.1 GCA_024511045.1 Gammaproteobacteria bacterium
CTGTCGCTGCTGGTGCTGCCACTCTACGTGCCGGTACTGATTTTTGCCAGCAACGCCGTGACCATGGCCGGCAATGGCTTTGCCGTGGATGCGCAAATCAACATCCTGATTGCCATACTGTCGCTGGCCGTCGTTCTGGCGCCTCTGCCTGCCGCGGCGGCATTGAAAATGAGCATGAGTTGACGAACTCGTTTCCATCTCAAGACTTGTTAATGTTACGTTAATCGCCACTGATTACCATAACCATCGTTAACGCAGAAATGCCAAAAAAAACCGGATGCAACCGTTCAGAATGTATTGGCATTCCCGGTGAAGCGAGGAATCTTGAAGGCAAAAGCATCGCCATAATGACAAGGATGTCTCCTGACGCCGAAATGATAGCATAATTTGAACCCATTCCTTTTCCATCACCCACATAACCTCAACCGAAAATACTGTCATCGCAATGTCTTTCGTACCAACACCCATCAGCCGCTTCTTTCACAGAATGGCATCGCCGCCGCATTTCTACAGCCTGACCAACAAACTGCTGCCCTGGCTGATGACAATCTTCATTCTGCTGCTCGGCTACGGTCTGTACGGCGGTCTGTATCTGGCGCCCACCGACTACCAGCAGGGCGACAGCTACCGAATCATCTATGTGCATGTCCCCGCGGCATGGATGTCGCTGTTCATCTATGTAGTGATGGCCATGGCCGGCGCCATCGGCCTGATCTGGCGGATCAAGCTGGCGGAGATCATGGTCATCAGCAGCGCCCCGATCGGCGCCAGTTTCACTTTCATCGCTCTGGTCACCGGCGCCCTGTGGGGCAAGCCCATGTGGGGGACCTGGTGGGTCTGGGACGCGCGCCTGACCTCGGAGTTGATCCTGCTGTTTCTCTATCTGGGCATCATCAGCCTGTATGGCGCGATCGAAGACAAGCGCAGAGCGTCACGGGCGGTATCCATTCTCGCCCTGGTGGGGGTAGTCAACATACCGATCATTCACTACTCGGTGGAATGGTGGAATACCCTGCACCAGGGCCCCACGGTAACCAAAATAGACAAACCCTCGATTCATATCGATATGCTGATCCCCTTGCTGACCATGGCCATCGCCTTCAAATTCTATTATCTCATCGCCCTGCTGCAGGCAGCGAAAGTGGAATTGCTGAGGCGCGAGCAGAACAGTCAATGGGTCAGAAGCATGCTGGAGACTGAAACATGAATAGCTTTGCCGAATTTATATTGATGGGTGGATATGCCTTCTATGTCTGGACAGCCTATGGAATTGCCTTTATCGTGCTGCTGGTCAATCTGATCATGCCGGTCGTGCAAAGGAAGCAATTCTTGCGGGAACTGGCCTTGAAACAGAAACGGATCAGACAATGAAACCAGCAAGAAGAAATCGATTGTTTCTCATTTTATTGATGGTGGCGGGTGTCGCGACGGCGGCGACGTTTGCGCTGCAAGCCTTCAATGAAAACCTGATGTATTTTTTCTCGACCACCGAAGTGGCCGAGGGCAAAGCCCCACAGGGGGCGAAATTCCGCCTCGGCGGCATGGTGGTCGAGGGCAGCATCGAAAGGCCGGACAACGGCATGATGGTTCGCTTCGTACTGACCGACTACAACAAACAGGTGACCGTGGAATACACCGGCATCCTGCCCGACCTGTTCCGGGAAGGACAGGGCATCGTGGCCAACGGACGCCTGAACGACAAGGGCGTGTTCATTGCCGAAGAAGTACTGGCCAAACACGATGAAAACTACATGCCGCCGGAGGTGGCCGACAGCCTGCAGCCCCCGGAAGTGCAGCAATGATTGCCGAACTGGGACATTTCTGCCTGATCCTGGCCTGCTTCATGGCTGTGATACAGGGATTGCTGCCGATCATCGGCGCACAGCGCCTCACCGCCGGCTGGATCGCCGTGGCCAGGCCCGCCGCCTATGGACAGTTACTGTTCGCCCTGCTCTCCTACGGCTGCCTGACCTATGCCTTCCTGGTGCATGATTTTTCCGTGGCCTATGTCGCGCACAACTCCAACACAGCCCTGCCCACGCTGTACCTGATCTCCGGCGTCTGGGGCGCGCACGAAGGGTCGCTGCTGCTCTGGGCGCTCATTCTGACCATCTGGACGGGCCTGATCGCCTTCTTCAGCAAACGCATCCCGGAAACCACGGTGGCCCGCGTTCTGGGGGTAATGGGCCTGGTCAGCGTCGGCTTCATGCTGTTCCTGCTGCTGACGTCCAACCCTTTCGAACGCCTGTTTCCAGTGCCTGTGGAAGGCCGGGACCTGAATCCGCTGCTGCAGGACCCGGGCCTGGCCATTCATCCGCCCATGCTGTACATGGGCTACGTAGGCTTCTCGGTGGCTTTCGCCTTCTCCATCGCCGCTTTGCTGGAGGGCCGACTGGATTCCGCCTGGGCACGCTGGTCGCGGCCGTGGACCAATGTCGCCTGGATGTTTCTGACCTTCGGCATCGCCCTGGGCAGCTGGTGGGCCTATTATGAACTGGGCTGGGGCGGCTGGTGGTTCTGGGACCCGGTAGAAAACGCCTCGTTCATGCCCTGGCTGGTGGGAACGGCGCTGCTGCATTCCCTGGCCGCCAGTGAGAAACGCGGGGTATTCAAGACCTGGACGGTGCTGCTGGCGATTTTCGCCTTTTCCCTGAGCCTGCTGGGCACCTTTCTGGTGCGCTCGGGGGTATTGACCTCGGTGCACGCCTTCGCCAGCGACCCGGCGCGCGGCCTGTTCATACTGATCTTTCTGGCCATCGTCGTGGGCGGCTCGCTGCTGCTCTATGCCGTACGCGCACCCCATGTCAAAAGCAGCGCAACCTTCGAACTGGTTTCGCGGGAATCCACGCTGCTGCTGAACAACGTGCTGCTGGTGGTCACCGCTGCCACGATCCTGCTGGGCACGCTCTACCCGCTGGTCATCGATGCCCTCGGCATGGGCAAGATTTCCGTGGGACCGCCCTATTTCAATGCCACCTTCATTCCCCTGATGGCACCGCTCGCCCTGCTGGTCGGCATCGGCATGCTGCTGCGCTGGAAACGGGACGACCTGGGCACTCTGGCCCGGCGGCTGCAATGGCCGGCTGCCATCTGCCTGGGGCTGGGACTGGCAATTCCCCTGTCAATGCCGTTCTATTCCTGGCAAGCGGTGCTGGGCACGACGCTGGCTGCCTGGACACTGACCACGGTGGCGCTGTCCTTCAAGGACCGGCTTGGCCGGCAGCAATTCACCTGGCGGCGGCTGACCACCATTCCGGCAAGCTTCTACGGCATGACCGTCGCGCACATCGGCATCGCCGTGTTCGTCGTCGGTGTCACCTACACCTCCGTATACAGCATCGAACGGGATGTGCGCATGCAGCCGGGAGACGAGCTGGACCTGGTCGGCTACGTTTTTCGCTTCCACGGCGTCAAGGTCACCCAGGGCCCCAACTATGTCGCGCAGCAAGGCTCCATCACCGTCACCTACGGAGATGAGACCATCGCCGAACTGCAGCCGCAGAAACGCGAATATCGCGTGCAGAAGATGCCAATGACCGAGGCGGCCATTGATGCCGGACTGTTTCGTGACCTGTTCGTCGCCATCGGCGAGCCGCTGGACGATCGCGGCGCCTGGAGCCTGAGGATTCAATACAAGGCCTTTATCCGCTGGATCTGGCTGGGCGCCATTTTCATGGGGCTGGGCGGCCTGCTGGCCGCTTCGGACAAACGCTATCGCAAGGGTGGTGGAGCCAAGAGCAATGCTTAAATATGTGATTCCTTTACTGCTGTTTATCGTCATGGCCGTGTTCCTGGCGCTGGGTCTGAAGCTCGACCCCCGGGAAATCCCCTCGCCGCTGATCGACAAACCGGCCCCCGAATTCAGCCTGCCTGTTCTTGGCAACCCAGATCGTACGCTCAGCAAGGTGGACATGGCCGGCAAGGTCTGGCTGTTGAATGTCTGGGCATCCTGGTGCTTCTCCTGCCGCGAGGAGCATCCGGTACTCAACCAGCTGGCCCAGCGGCATGTGGTGCCCATCGTCGGCCTGAACTACAAGGACGAGCCCGGCGCGGCAAGGCAATGGCTGGGGCAGCTGGGCAACCCCTATAACGTCAGCATTATGGACCAGGAAGGTCGCACAGGCATCGATTACGGCGTGTATGGCGTACCGGAAACTTTCGTCATCGATAAACAAGGCATGATCCGTTACAAACATACCGGACCGGTATCGAGCAAGGATGTACAGGAGATTTTCCTGCCGCTGATCGCCAGGCTGCAGTCCGAAGCATAGCATTGCGCCGCTTACCTGAGCCGGACCGGCAAAAAAACAAATCCATGAGGTTTTCAGAACGATGAAACCGTTGCAAGTCATACTATTGATGCTTCTTTCCTGGAACTGCCTGGCGGCGGTGGAATACCGGAAATTCGAAGATCCGCAGAAGGAACAGGCCTATCACGATCTGATTGCCGAATTGCGCTGCCTGGTCTGTCAGAACCAGACCATCGCCGATTCCAATGCCGACCTGGCCAAGGATCTGCGCCGCCAGGTCTATGAAATGCTGCAGCAGGGGAAATCACAGACCGAGATCGTGGAATTCATGACCCAGCGCTACGGTGATTTCGTTCTGTACAACCCCCCTTTCAAGGCGAAAACCAGTCTGCTGTGGCTGGGCCCCGTGCTGTTCCTGATAAGCGGCCTGGTGATCGTGGTGTTTCTGGCCCGGCGCGGCAAGACCCCGAGTGACGAAACTCCCGACAGTGAACGACAGGCATTGAAAGCGCGCGCCAAAACCCTGCTCGATGATGGAGACCGATCGTGAACCCGACCTTCTGGCTGATCGCCAGCGTGCTGTTGCTGCTGGCACTGGCAATCATCGTGCCGCCGCTATGGAAAAAACGAGAAATCCAGGAAACCGATGCGGAGCAGCGCAATGTCAAAATCGTCCGGGACCGTGCCGCAGACCTGAAGCAGCAGCTGGCGGCGGGCGTGCTGACCCGACAGCAGTTCGACGAACAGTACCAGGAACTGGAAGCGACCCTTGTAGATGACCTCGGCAGTGAAGCGCCTGCGGAAAAGAAAATCTCGCAGGGACGCTGGATGGTGATCGTCATTGTCCTGCTGCTGCCATTGTTTTCTGTCCTGACCTACCTGCATCTGGGTGAGCCCGATGCCCTGCACAAGGCGCAAATTCAGCACGCGGAAAAGCCTGCCAAGATGGATATCGATGCCATGATCGCCAAACTGCAGAGGCACCTCGAGGAAAAGCCTGACGATGCCCGGGGCTGGTTCATGTTGGGCCGTACCTACAATTACATGAAACGCTACCGGCAGGCTGCCGACGCCTTCGCCAAAGCCTATGCGCTGACCGGCGAAAACGAGGAAGTGATGCTGCAGTATGCCGATGCCCTGGCCATGGCCAATGGTGGCAGATTGTCCGGCAAGCCGGCGGAACTGGTCTTCAAAGTCCTGCAGCACTCGCCGGACAGCGTCATGGCATTGTGGCTGGGCGGCATGGCCAAGGCCGAAGCGGGTGATGCGCAGCAGGCCATGCAATACTGGCGCAGACTGGAGAAGCTGCTACCCCCTGGCTCCGAAATCCCATCGGGAACTGCAGCGCATGATGGCCGCCGTACAGCCGTCGCAGCCCCCCTCCCGACAAGCACGGCAGGAAGCGCCAGCGCAAGCCGGCGTCCCGGTCAGCGTCGCCGTGCAGGTCACCATGACCGAAGCGGTCAAGGCCAAAGTCAGCCCGGACGACACCCTGTTCATCTATGCCAAGGCCCTGACCGGACCGCCCATACCGCTGGCCATCGTGCGCAAGAAAGCCGCCGACCTGCCCCTGGCCGTGACCCTGGATGACTCCATGGCCATGCTGCCGAACATGAAACTGTCCAACTTCCAGCAGCTGCAGATCGTCGCCAGGATCTCCAGGTCCGGATCCGCCATGCAGCAGAAAGGCGATTTCATCGGCAGAAAGCCGCTGCAATTGCCCGCCGACCCGGCCTCCGTGCTCATCGTCATCGACCAGGAAATCCAATAGCGGCAGGTTGTGTAGGGCACGAACACCCGCCTGCCCGAGAGCTTCTGCCATGCCTCGCGGCGCTTTAACGGGTGAGCAGGTACAGCAGAATCAGGTTCCCCAGCATGGACAACGCGGTCAGGCTTTTCCAGAAGGCCAGCGGGTTGCGCTGCGCCAGAGGCAGCTGCTCCTCGGGACCGAGAAACTCGGGATTGGGCGTCGAAAGATCGTGCAGAAACTCGGACAGGGAATCATAGCGCAGCTGGGGATTGATGGCGGTGGCCTTGCGCAGTGCGCCGTCGATCCAGATCGGCACCATGGGGTTTTTATGGAAGCTGGGTACATACTGCAGCCTGGACAGCTTCAGCCGATCCGGCTTTTCCGGCATGTCTTGGCCATAGGGCAGGACGCCGTTGATCATCTCATAGGTAATCACCCCCAGGGAAAACAGATCGGATTTTACCGTGCCGCGCTGGCCGAGATGATATTCGGGCGCCGTGTAGTTGAGGGTGCCGACGACCTGATCGGACTGCTGGTGGTCCAAAGGCGTGATTTCCGCGATGCCGGCGATCTTCACCGAACCGAAGTCGATGATCTTCACCACGCCATCGTTGTCGATCATGATGTTTTCCGGCTTCAGATCCTGATGCAGCATTTCCATGCGATGGAAGGCGCGCAGTCCCCTGGCGATCTGTTCGACGATTTTCCGGATTTCCCGGATATAGGGTTTGGGGGTATTGTCCATCCATTCCCGCAGGGTCTGCCCTTCGATGTATTCGGTAACATAGTAGATGCAGCTTTTTTCCCGGTCTGAATCCAGGATCCTGAGCACATTCTTATGCTGTATGCGCTTGCCGGCCCATTCCTCGTGCAGGAAATGTTCGATGTAATGGGTGTCGTCGTCATAGAGCACCGACGGCGCTTTCAGTATCACCCGGGTGTTGGTCCGGGTATCGTAGGCGCGATAGATCTGGGTGCGCTTGCTGGCGTGCAGTTCCTCTTCGATGCGGTAGCCATCCAGCACCATGCCCGGCGACAATGGCGGGGGAAAGGGCAGATTGGCATGCCGGCGCAGGACTTCATCCTCCCTGGCCAGCGGCAGCTGCTCCACCCTGACCAGCTGACAGGTCAGGTTGTCGTCGCTGCCATTGATGCTGGCACGGGCAACGATGGCTTCGGCAATTTTCTGCAGATCCTCTTCGCCATTGGCGACGATCTCCCTGATGATCTTGTCCTCCAGAAAATCATGCACGCCATCGGTGGTCAGTATATACAGGTCATGCCTTTCCAGTGGAAAACTGTGATAATCGACCTCCAGATGCGGCTCGATGCCCATGGCCCGGTTCAGATAGTTTTTCTCCTTGTCCACCCAGACGCGGTGATCGCGGGTAATCTGTTCCAGGTTGCCCTGGCGGAAGCGATACACCCGGGAATCACCGATATGGAATATATGGGCGATGGTCGACTTGAGAATCAAGGCGCTGAAGGTGCTGACCATGCCTTTGGCCGATTCATAGCGCTGCTGCCCCTGGCTGTACAGCCAGGAATTGGTCGCCGAAAGAATCTGCTGCCCGGATTTTTTGACAGACCAGGAATCCGGCGTACTGTAGTAATCGGCAAGAAATCCGGTTACACAGCAATCACTGGCCTGCTTGCCGGCATCGCTGCCGCTCATGCCATCGGCGATGGCGGCGGTGATGCCTTTCAACGTAAGCTGCGGCTCCCCGGGAATCAGGAAGCCAAAAAAATCCTCGTTGTCGTTTTTGACCCCCCTGTCACTGCAGGCGGCGATGCTGGCCCGTAGTTTTGCTGCAGTCATGGCCGCAGGGCATCTTTCATGCGGAAGCCCACTCAACTCACCTCGATCATTTCCACCGTACCATCCTCCTGGACTTCGGCCATATGCCCCCTGGGTTCCTCGATAAACTGTACCGCAATCAGAACAAACATTGCTGCAGCAGCGATGACCATGAAGAAGGTCGAAGGCGAAACGAAAGACAATACGGTCAAAAACAGCACCCCGCCGACATTGCCATAGGCGCCGACCATGCCGGCAATCTGGCCGGTCATGCGCCGCTTGATCAGCGGCACCATCGCGAATACCGCGCCCTCACCGGCCTGAACGAAGAACGAACAGAGCATGGTCATGGCCACCGCCGCCAGCACGGGCCATTCCGGCGTAATCCGGGACAGTACGAAATAGCCGATCGACAGACCGACGATGAAGATGCTCAAGGACAGCTTGCGCCCGAATTTGTCGCTGATCCAGCCGCCGCCGGGCCTGGCGACCAGATTCATGAAGGCGAACCCTGCGGCCAGCAGACCGGCCTGCACCATGGTCACGCCCTGGGACTGGTGAAAGGTCTCATAGAAGAACAGCGGCAGCATCGAGATCACGGCCAGTTCCGAACCGAAAGTCACCAGATAGGCCAGATCCAGAATCGCCACCTGCTTGAACTTGTATTGATGGATTTCCTCGATGGGTTGCTGCAGATGCTCCTCGTTGACATGCACGATCTTGTAGACGTTGTAGAAAAACAGCACCCAGATTCCTGTGTAGATGCTGAAAGCCGCTGAACCGGGCAGCAGACCGACGCCGGCCGGGGACAATTTCCAGGTCAGCAGCGTCAACGTGGCATACAGCGGGATGGTCATCAGGATATAGAAAAACAGATCCCAGATGCTGGTCACCTCCATGGCGCCGGTTTTTTTCGGTTTGAAATAGGTCGACCCCTTGGGCGTGTCGCTGACGCTGAAGAAATAGATAACCGAATAGACCAGGGCAATGCCGCCGGTAATGCCAACCGCATAGCGCCAGCCCTGATCCCCGCCGAACAGCAGCGCGATACTGGGCAGAGTCATCGCCGCCGCGGCAGAACCGAAGTTGCCCCAGCCGCCGTAGATGCCTTCGGCGACGCCGACCTGCCTGACGGGAAACCACTCGCCCACCATGCGGATGCCAATCACGAACCCCGCTCCGACAAAGCCCATCAGGAAGCGCGCCAATGCCAGCTGCTCGAAGCTGTCGGCTCTGGCGAACAGGAAACAGGGTACGCTGGCCAGGGCCAGCAGGGTGGAAAAGGTGCGCTTGGGGCCGAACTTGTCCACCAGCATGCCGATCGCGATGCGCGCCGGAATGGTCAGCGCCACATTCAGGATCAAGATGGTTTTCACTTGGGACTGGCTGAGATCCAGGGACTCCTTGATCAGCAGCATCAACGGCGCATGGTTGAACCACACGGCAAAGGATAGAAAGAATGCGAACCAGGTCATGTGCAGAATTTTCATCTTCCCCGAAAAGGAAAGCAGGTTCATGTTTGTAGCGGACATAAAGATTTCCAGTTGTTCAATAAATCAGTTAATTTCCCTGGCAATCTTCCCGGGAAATGCATTATGGAATTACAAAGCAATTAACATGCCATGACATCAAAGCCGTGCCTCATTACGCCTGCCTGCCTGTCAGTACCTTGCCTGATGAAAATTCTGCACGCCTCCCGTCAACAAACATCCAATTTGGTGCAGACAGCGCCCCCGGAAGACACCACATGCCGACCTGCCGGACTCGGCGCTCGACATTGCCGTTTACGGCAGACCAGAAAATTTTACAGGGCAAACAATGCAATACCATCACAATGAATGGAGAATTTACAGGCAACATTGCGTATAATTGTCGTATCTCCAACCCCAGATGGACTTCTTATGCAGCAAATCAGCAAAATAATAAACAAATTCCTGTCCTTTTTTAACGAACCCTCGGGCCAAGTCGACATCAGCCGCGTCATTATTGCTGTAGTCGTGCTTGTCGCCGGCTTCTGGCTGTTTTCCTCCGACTCCAATGAACAGCCGCAACCCAAGCCAATGCAAATGGACATGTCACAGAAGATGCACATGACCAGCTTCGGTCCTGGCGATGGTTTTCACATGCACAAACCGGTCGATCCGGCGAAATTCA
>JANEMG010000390.1 GCA_024511045.1 Gammaproteobacteria bacterium
TGACCGGCTGCCTGGGGCTGTTGATCCTCTATCTGCTGCTGATCAGCCGCTGCCTGTATATTGCCGTACAGGCCCAGGACACCTATAGCCGCCTGCTCGCCGGCAGCCTGACTTTCACCTTTTTCGTGTACCTGTTCGTCAATATCGGCATGGTCATCGGCATACTGCCGGTGGTCGGCGTACCACTGCCGCTGATCAGCTATGGCGGCACATCGATGGTGACACTGCTGTCCGGCTTCGGTATTCTTATGTCCATCCATACCCATAAAAAACTACTGCCAACCTGACCTATGCACAGAAAAAAAATCATTGCCGGCATGCTGCTGGGCTTTTCACTGTTGACCAGCAGCAGCTTCGCCACAGCTGCCGATCCGGAAATTATCGATCGTTTCATCGAAAAAATGGCCGACAGCCACCAGTTCGAACAGCAGCCGCTGCGTCAGCTGCTGCAATCCGCCGCGATCAAGGACGGCATTCTCAAGGCCATTTCCTCGCCAGCCGAAGCCCTGCCCTGGTATAAATACCGGAACATCTTCCTCAGCGACGCCCGGGCCAGCGAAGGGGCAATATTCTGGCAGGAAAACGAACAGACGCTGGCCGCCGTGGAACGACAATATGGTGTCCCGCCGGCGATCATCGTCGCCATTATCGGCGTAGAAACACGTTACGGCAAACATACCGGCCACCACCGGGTGATCGACGCCCTGGCGACGCTCGGCTTCGCCTATCCCAAACGCAGCAAGTTTTTTCTCGACGAACTGGAAAACTTTCTGCTGCTGTGCCGCGAGGAGCAAATGGATCCCCTGCAACCGACCGGCTCCTATGCCGGCGCCATGGGCATGCCGCAATTCATGCCCAGCAGCTACCGCGCCTATGCGGTCAACTTCGACGGCGACGGGCACCGCGACATCTGGAACAATCCGGCAGACGTGATCGCCAGCGTCGGCAATTATTTTCAGCGGCATCGATGGCGGAAAGACCAGCCTGTCGCCTACCCCGTCGAAACCCGGGGGGATGCCTACAAAACGGTGTTGCGCAAAGGTCTTAAGCCAGACTTAACCATCGGGGAATTAAAATCCCTGCAAGTGGTCACACCAGCAACACTGGCCGATGACCTGCCTGCCAGACTTCTGCAATACAGCAACGAAGATGCCGATGAATACTGGATCGGGCTGCATAATTTTTATGTCATCACCCGCTACAACCACAGCGCCATGTATGCCATGGCCGTCTTTCAATTGAGCCAGGAAATCGAAAAGAAAAAGACCCTGCTTGATGCACAGGCCACGAAACTATGAAATCGATCAGCACTATTCCCGTCTTCAGCATTCTGTTGACGATTGTCGGCTGCAGCACGGATTCGGAGCACCTTCAAATCCGGGACGGGGCACCTCAAGCTGCATCCATCCCCGCCAATATCGCCGCCATCCCCGATGCAGTCCCCAGGCTGGAACCTCGCACCAGGGCCGGCAATCCACCAAGCTATCGCATCAACGGCAAAAGTTACACAACCCTGACCTCGAGCAAAAACTACAAACAACGGGGCATCGCCTCCTGGTACGGAACAAAATTCCATGGCAGAAAAACCGCCAATGGTGAAACCTACGACATGTACGCCATGACCGCCGCGCACAAGACCCTGCCCATTCCCTCCTATGTCCGGGTCACCAATCTGCGCAACAAGCGCAGCGTCATCGTGCGCATCAATGACCGCGGCCCCTTCCATGCAGGCCGAATCATCGATCTGTCCTATGCCGCCGCCGTCAAGCTCGGTATCCAGCAGACCGGCACCGGCTATGTCGAAGTCCAGGCCCTGGACCCCAAGCCGCAGGCCAGGCTGCAGCCTGCCGGCAGCGAAGACAAACTCCTTGTCTATCTGCAGGTCGGCACCTTCAGCAATCCATTCAATGCCCGGGAAATGCTCGATAGAATCAATGCCCGCGTGCAGCCGCAATCCCGAATTCTGTCAGAAACCGGCCAGGGAGGCGCCCTCTACCGGGTGCAGCTCGGCCCTGTCGATTCGCTTGCAGAAGCCAGGCGCATGGCCCGGCAGCTGACAGAAATCGGTATCGCCGAGACCCGCTTCGTCGTGCAAAAGGCGGCGCATGAAAATTGATGCCGCAGCACCTGCCAACAGCCATGCGCCGCATATCCATGGCAGGCAATCCCTGGATCCGGCTGCTTTCTTCATGAGCAATGGCTTGCAGCTGCTCACGTCGATATAGTGCCTCAACGGATTTGGCCCATTCATTTCCAGGCCGGTTAAGAAGGATGTAAATTATGATACAATAATCAACTGTTTACCCGACTCAGTAAAGGACTACGGAGTAATTTGCCGCGCCCGGCCATGCATAGCCGGCCGGGAATACGCTGCAATGCGTCATTACCGGCTGTCCCGGACAAGCAACACGCATCCGGCACAGGAAAGTGTCGGCGCAATCAATGGCCACAAGCCATTGATTGTGAAGAAAACAGCCAATCGCATTTGCTGTTTTTTAGCTATAGACATCCCATGGAAGGGCATTTATAGACGCTAACCAATTCAGCTCTGTAC
>JANEMG010000391.1 GCA_024511045.1 Gammaproteobacteria bacterium
AGCACCAGGAAATGCTGGTGGTCGAGTTGCGCAAGCTGCTGTTATTGCCTCTGGATGATCTGTTGGTCATTGTCCGAGAATTCATCCACCCGGAGGCTACCCGCTCAGGCATCCAGCTGCGTTGCGTCAAACTGGCGCATCTGCCCTCCATCCATATCGATGCCGCACTCGATCATGCCCTGCTCTGGATAGAGCAGAAAGATTATCCGCAAATCCTTTCCTTTGCCGGACAGAAAAAGATTTCCCTGGGCTTTTTGCCGGTCAAGGGCGATACCCCCTGCCAGTTCTTCAACAACCTGGATCTGCCTGGCGACTTCGATGCCTGTCTGGAAATCGCCCTGCATGAAGACCCGCTGGATATCGATTTGATCCTTTGCAATGGCGAAGTCGTGACCAATGGCGTGAATCTGGAAAACCAGACCACGATGGCCGAGTTCATCGGTGAAAACCTGGAACGCAGAAGCTGGCGAAAAATCCAGTTCAGGATAAAACGTATATTGCACGCCTTTTCCCTGACGCCCCACCCCGTCTCGCTGACCACGGCGAAAGGCAAAACCATCGACACGGCGATCACTGGCATGGTTTTGCTGGACTTTCACAAAAGCGGCTTTCTGACCAGCCTGTTCAATGACTCGGTTTCACTGCGCGACAGGCGGATTTCCGTGGTGCTGTTCGCGCCCCAGTCCATCCTGTCCTATCTGCAGCTGTCATCGGCATTACTGATAGCCAGCCAGAAAAAGAAACTGCCGCAGCAGATCGGCTACATACGCACGGCGGCATTGACCATCCAGACACCACTCGATACCTATTATCTGGTCAATGACAGGCCCCTTATCACCCGTGAATTGAAAATGGAGACAATTCCGGAAGGCATCCGGGTCAACGCCGCTGAAACGTTCCGGGAGAGGCAGCGCTATAGCGACGACAAGGAAAACGTGATATGCGATCAGTTGCCCCAGCATGAAGAACGCATCAGGTATCTCAGCAGTACCCTGCCCTTTTTCAGTCATGCCCTGGAATCGGATTTCAGGGATTTGTTTCTGTCCCTGAAGGAAAGCGCCAGACTCAGCAATTCCTATGTGCTGCTGATGGTGCTGAGCACATTGCTGGCAACACTGAGCCTGTTTCTGAACAGCCCTTCGATCGTCATCGGTGCGATGGTTCTGGCACCACTGATGGCGTCCATCATTTCTCTGTCCATGGGTCTGTTACGTTCCGACACGGAATTGACCAGACACTCGACCTCCACGCTGTTTCTTGGCATGGGCATCGCACTGACGCTGTCCGCGCTGATGGCCTTGCTGCTGCCCTTCCAGGAAGTGACGCCGGAAATTGCCGGACGCCTGCATCCATCGACACTGGACTTGCTGGTCGCGGTGATTTCCGGCATCGCGGGAGCCTTTGCCAATGCCCGGGAGAATATCGCCAAAAGCCTGCCTGGAGTGGCGATCGCCGTTGCCCTGGTGCCACCGCTCTGTGTCTCAGGCATCGGCCTGGGATGGCTGAACCTGGAGATATTTTACGGCGCCATGCTGCTGTTTCTGACCAACCTGACCGGGATCATCATGGCGGCGGGGCTGTCCTTCATGGTGATCGGTTTCGCACCGTTCTCCAGGGCGAAAAAAGGCATCATGATTTCAGTGCTGATGGTCGCCGTGATTTCCATTCCGCTGATTTTTTCCTTTGCCAACATGCAGAAAATCGCCGCCCTGAAAAAACAGCTGCTCAGCTAGACGTATGTCATCGATGGACAATATCAACAATTACGCAATATCAAAATCCGGCTGGGAACACCCATTAAATTGCGTGCCGACCTGATTACTACACATATCCCTGAACAGCAAAG
Source organism: Gammaproteobacteria bacterium (assembly GCA_024511045.1). GTDB lineage: Bacteria > Pseudomonadota > Gammaproteobacteria > Methylococcales > Methylomonadaceae > JANEMG01. The sequence goes on from JANEMG010000391.1 coordinate 1,847, forward strand.
ATTGCTGGATTTCGAGCGTTATTTGGCAAAACAAATCGGACAGCCTGTAACAACGGACTTTTCTCTGCGTCTGGTGACAGAAAGTCATTTCCAGGCCAAACCGGCAAAGCATCAGCAATGAAGCCAACAGCATTGTTCTGGCATCGATGCTGATAGGCAAGTCTGGTGGTAACTACTCACCCATAGTGAAACAAGCTACTATGTTGGTCTGGGGAGAAAGTGTCTGTGGCAGGGATGCCAAAGTCAAGCCTACAGGGATGTATTCACGGCGTCTTTCGGAACAGACTACCCATAGGGGACCGAGTAGTTACGTCTGGTGAATAATGCGGGGAATCTCGATGGCCAATCCATCGTTTCAGTACTCAGGATATCTCCCGCGGGTGGAAACGACAAAAATAAAATCCGCCCTTTCAAATTAAATCGCCGTAATACTGGCATTATCCTGATTATCGTCTATGCTTGACTATCTGTGGAAAAAGGTTTTTTGAGGCCGCGATTAAAATACAAATAAAATCAGTATCTTTGCCACCCAGGGATTTGCCGCTGGCGCTGGGATGTGCCGCGTGAACCTGCCGCAAAAAAAACAACAATAACGAGCCATATGCAAAACTAAAAATTGATTTTGGCTGGTTGAATGCTGCGCACCCTGTGGATGCGAATGATTCTCAATAATTACGTATTTCTATGGTGGATCCATTCTCCC
>JANEMG010000392.1 GCA_024511045.1 Gammaproteobacteria bacterium
TTTTTGGCGCCTGGTAAAGAAAACCAGCCAGGAAATGCAATGCATCCGAGCAATGGGAAATACGTTGACATCACAAGGAACACCATGAGCATTGCCAGGCATCCAGAGTTCCCTTTGGCGGAACCGCTTATCTACCTCAATCATGCCGCAGTCGGCCCATGGCCAAAAAGAACAGCGGAGGCGGTTGCCGGGTTTGCCCGGGAAAATTGCACCTTCGGATCCCGCAATTACCCTGACTGGCTGAAAAAAGAAGCTCAGCTGCGCCGTCAATTTCAGCAGCTGCTCAATGCACCCAGCAGCGATGATATCGCGCTGGTGAAAAACACTTCGGAAGCATTGTCCTTTGTCGCCTACGGCTTGAACTGGCGCCCCGGCGACAACATCGTCTCCAGCAACGAGGAATTTCCCTCCAACCGGGTACCCTGGCAATCCCTGGCCAGCCAGGGCGTAGAATTCCGCCAGGCCGATCTGCATGGCCAATCTGCACCGGAGCAGGCATTGTTTGATCTTGTCGACCGCAATACCCGGCTGCTCACCATCAGTTCCATTCAATTTGCCACCGGACTGCGGCTGGACCTGGAAAAAATCGGCGGATTCTGCCGGCGACGCAATATTTTCTTCTGCATCGATGCCATTCAAAGCATTGGCGCCGTCGAATTCGATGTGCAGGCCTGCCAGGCGGATTTCGTCATGGCCGATGGCCACAAATGGCTGCTGGGCCCCGAAGGTCTGGGTTTCTTCTACAGCACGCCACAGGCACGTGAGCAGCTGCGCCTGACCCAGTACGGCTGGCATATGCTGAAGGATATTCACGACTATGCCAACCAGCCATGGGAAGTACACCCCGGGGCACGCCGCTTCGAGTGCGGCAGTCCCAACATGCTGGGGATTCATGCCCTCTCGGCCAGTCTCTCGCTGCTTCTGGAAACGGGCATGCGCAGCATCGAGCAGATGGTGCTGCGCAACGCCAATCATCTCAAGGAGAAAATTAAATCATCGAAGAATCTGGATCTGCTATTCGACAACCCCACGCAGTTGCAGTCAGGCATCGTACTGTTCAAACACCGAAAAATAGAAAATAAGCCGCTCTTAAGATTACTTTGGGACAGTGGCGTTATCTGTGCCCGGCGCGGCGGCGGTATCCGTTTTTCACCGCATTTCTATCATGACATCGCAGAACTCGATCAGGCGATGGCCCTGCTGGCATCCTGTTGAAAATGTGCATTCCTCGACTACTCTTTAAGCAACGACGACAGAATCCAGTGTTAGCGGAAAAATCACCAAGCTGCCACCATGCCACGTACCATCCATAGCCTGTTATTTCTGCTGTTGATCATCGCGCAGGCTGTTGCCGCAAATACCAGGAATACGCCCGCTCAGGAACCGGAGCGTGTCGTACCGATCGTCAATACCCATATCGCGCAGCGGTCGATATCCCGGAATGGCTTGAGCGCCATCTTCAAGATGCGCCTTCATCAATGGCGCGACGGAACCCCAGTCACGGTCTTCGTGCTGGAAGATGGCAATCCACTGCACAAACGTTTTTGCAAGGAAATACTCAATGTCTTCCCGCATCAACTGCGCAGGGTATGGAACAAGCTGGTATTCAGCGGATCCGGACAGGCGCCGATTATTTTGAACGATATCGCAGAAATGCAGGCGCGGGTCAGCGAAACACCCGGCGCGATCGGATATTTGAAAGCAGGAGACGTGAACTTCTTTGGCCGCAGCGACGATTCCGTTTCCTTCGATTTTCGGGAAATCGGCCTGAACGGCTCCTGGCGTGTCATTCCCAACCTGCAATTGGCAGTGCAATTGGTGTATCGTGATGCCGGCAAGACCGATGACCTGGGAGTGCGCGTCGATTATGGCCTGGCCGATTACAGCTTCTATTCCACGGAATCGACTCTGTTGGGCATCCGCGGCGGCCGCGTGCCGACGCCATTCGGCTTTTACAACGATACCCGCGATGTCGCCTCGACGCGCCCTGGCATCCTGCTGCCGCAATCGATCTATTTCGACGTCAACCGCAATTTTGCCCTGTCGGCCGATGGCGGCTATGTCTACGGCGAACACAGAACGGACTATGGTGATTTTTCTCTGCATGCCGGTGTCGTCAATCCACGAGTCACCGACCCGGATTTGAAAAACGTCATTGTCGGTCCTTTCCCCGGGGAACTGGAGGGCGACACCAGCTTCGTGACCCGCTTCAACTATGAATGGCAAAGCGGCGTCGTCCGGCTGGCGATCTCCTACGCGGATTTCAACATCAACTACCAGCCTGAAGGTGGTAATGTCAATCTGCTGCCCGGTTCGCTGAAATTCAATCCGCTGGTCTTCTCCGCCCAATACAATGCCGAGAACTGGTCGCTGACCGCGGAATATGCCCTGCGCAGAGCGAAATTTTTTGATTTCGGTCCAATAAGACCTAATGGAATGGTCCGCCCCACTTCCTAAACGGCCTCAAATGGGCCATGATGTTAGTTCTAATCAAACATCAGAACAGAAGGGAGACAGACCATGAAATATGATAACGCAAAAGGTGGCAT
>JANEMG010000393.1 GCA_024511045.1 Gammaproteobacteria bacterium
GCGGCTTTGGATGAGAATTTTGCCAGGGTTTGCCCCAAACCCGGCAATCCCCCCGGAAATTCTCTGGTCACTGTGCTGCTGCGCATGGTGGCTTGAATAATTTCTGGGAAACTTCAGTTTCACAATACTTACCATAAATCAATAACCTAAGAATAATGGAGCACCATGAAGCCATTCCTGATTAATTCTACCTTGTCACATTTGATAAAAACTTCTTGGTAGGGTACGCATCGCGTACCATTGCAAACATAAAATGTTAAATCATGCTGTCTGGTACGCGATGCGTGCCCTACATTAAGTAATCTTGAGAATGCATGTTGATAAGCTCAGCGTTTCGTGACAGGAATTATCACGGCTGTTGACTCCAGCAAAAATGTAGGTTGGGTTGACTTCAGCGTAACCCAACAATGCTTTGAAAAATGGTAGATGACGCTATCGCTGATCCACCCTGCAAAAAGCAATAGCAATTATCTTGATTGCACGGCAAACAGGCGACCTGCCGTATGCTGCAGATGCCTGCATTCCCTTTGCACGACACGGGCAAGAAATTGCAGGCATAATTTTACAGCGGCAAAGATATTCCTGATTAGGTATAACCCTCAGCTTTGCTGAAATCCTATAATCCTTGTCATCCTGACGACAGGAGGGATCTTGAGCGTTGGCACATTGCCATGGCGCCCAGGATTTCTCCTACCGTCGAAATGACACTTTATTGGTCTTCCTGACATCAGCCGTGATATTGTGGCTGACAATCAAGCGACAAGCAATGCTGGATAGAAAATGCTGGATAGAACGATTGGAAACCAAACGGTCAGGCTTGCATCGAGGCTGTTGCTGGGTTTTGCTCCTCAACCACAACTCACGACAAATCATCAACAAGCGTTTTTATTGACAACCCCCCTCACCAGCGTCCAGAAAATAATTTTCAGATCCAGCCACAATGACCAGTTCTCTATATACCAGAGATCATATTCGATTCTCTTGACCAGGGAGGTATCGCCGCGCCAGCCATTGATCTGCGCCCAGCCGGTGATGCCCGCCTTGACCAGGTGCTTCTGCATGTAACTGGGAATATCGCTCTTGAACTTCTCGACGAATACCGGTCGCTCCGGTCTTGGCCCGACAATCGACATGTCTCCCTTCAGGACGTTGAAAAACTGCGGCAATTCATCCAGGCTGGTTTTTCTCAGGAAGCGCCCGACTGTCGTTGGCTGTTTCTGCTGTGCGTGCCCCCAGACAGGTCCACCGGTTTTTTCATCGACATTGACCGGCATGCTCCTGAATTTCAGGATCTTGAATCTGCGTCCATTCCAGCTGACTCTTTCCTGCCGGTAAATTACCGGCCCGGGTGAATCGAGCTTGATCATGATGGCAATCACCAGCATCAACGGGCTGATCAGCAACAGTATGCACATTGCCAAGAGCTTGTCTTCGAGCCACTTGGCCAGCTTGTTCGCGCCAACCATCGGCGTTACCGACATGTTGATGACGGGGATCCCATCAATTTCCGATACCGAATGGTTCAGCAGGCGCAAACTGAAAATATCCGGTATCAAACGGACATCGACGGCGACCGTATGCAGTTCATCGATCAGTTTTCTGATTTTATCGATATGCTTCAGGGACATCGTAATCCAGACCTGATCGATATCATGTTTTTCGACATAATCGACGACATCAGCAATCCCGCCCAGATCAGGAATGCCGGCAATAGCCGGACAATGGTGGTGCTGCCCCGGAATATCGGAAAAAAAACCCGCAATACTCAGCCCTGTCCATGCTGCATCCTTAATTTTTGATGCAACCCTCTGCCCCAGTTCACCGGAACCGACCAGGACGATATGACGTTGATTGAGACCTCGCCGGCGTAAATATCCCAAAAACGAACGTAAAATTATTCTGGAAACAATCAGGGCAATCAGACCGGATGCATACCAAAACAGCAACCAGGTTCTGGAATAGAAATCCCCATATTTGGTAAAAACGATAAATGCCAGCAACCCCAGAAAAACGGCTGACCAACCAGAAATCAGACTGCGGATTTCATCGAAAAGCGATTCCCCCCGCCAGGTCCGGTATGGATAAAAAAGTGGAAACAGCCATGCCGACAGCAAAAAAGCGACAATCAGGCCCAGATAATATTTTTCCGGCATCATACCGGTATAAGCGGGAAAATCCTTGTAATCCTCCAGGACCAGAAAGCTCAAATAGCCTGACAGCAGCAACAGCAGCCAGTCCTGCACCCTTATCAACAGGGCCAGAATGCTGGCGTGTTCCTTCGCGTATCCACCAAATTTCATTTCAGGAAAACAGAATCTATTTTGAGCTTGTTAGTTATTTTTTGTGCCGGACGCTCTCTGTACATGACAAAAAGCACAGAAAGTTGACGTAGTTCGTTGAAATGTAATTAAATACCATTTTTTGTTTTGTGAGCATGTTGCCAGCATTGCTGGCGGTCAACACGGTCAATCTGACGCAATTGGCAGTCTCTTTTCCAAGCCGTGCACTGATTTCTTCGCGTTATCGGCGCATGCAGCGCTTT
>JANEMG010000061.1 GCA_024511045.1 Gammaproteobacteria bacterium
GCGCCATTCAGTACCGGCCCGGCTTCGACGAGAACACTGTTCAGCTGCTGCCGGCCAAGAAAATCCAGCACATGCTCCAGCTTCAGGCGTTGGTCTTCCGCCACATCCAGGCGATGGACATCAAAACCCGCCTGCTGCAATCGTTCCCGTTTGGCAGGATCTGTCGAGCCGGTCAAAATCAGCGTCTTTCCCGGCAGGCCAGCCATTTTTGCCTGCACCGGCATTTGCAGCGCCGAATCGAGCACCACCCGGACCGGCTGCTCAATATCTTCGTCCAGCCGCGCCGTCAAGGCCGGATCATCGGCCAGCACGGTGTTGATGCCGATCAATACAGCGGAACTGGCTGCCCGCAGCCGATGCACATCCTGCCGGGCGGCTGCCGATGTGATCCAGCGGCTTTCCCCCGAGGCCATGGCCGTCCGTCCGTCCAGGCTCATGGCCAGCTTGCTGGTAAGCAGAGGCCGGCCAGTACGCATGCGCTTGATGAAACCGGCATTCAATGCCGCGGCATCGTCGCCCAGAATCCCGCAGGTCACCTCGATTCCCGCCGCTGCCAGGCGCCGCAGGCCCTGGCCCGACACCTGTGGATTGGGGTCCTGCATGGCCACCACCACTCTGGCCACCCCTGCCGCGATCAGGGCATCGCAGCAGGGACCGGTCCTGCCGACATGACTGCAGGGTTCCAGCGTGACGTAGGCCGTTGCATCACGGGCATCGCCGGCATCCGCCAGGGCATTGATTTCCGCATGTGCCTGACCGGCCCGGACATGCCATCCATGGCCGATGATTGCCCCGTTCCTGACCAGCACGCAGCCTACGCAGGGATTGGGATCGGCTGTATAACGCCCCCTGCGCACAAGCTGCAGCGCTTTGCTCATGAAAGCGAAATCCTGACGACGATCCATGCTATTGTTTCTTCAGCCCCTCGATCACCTCGGTAAATTCATTGACGTCCTGGAAGCTGCGATAGACGGAGGCGAAGCGCACATAGGCGACGTGGTCAAGTACGCTCAACTCCTGCATCACCATCTCACCCAGCTGGCGGGCCGGAATTTCCCGCTCGCCCATGGTCATCAGGCTTTTCTTGATGCGGGTGATCGCGGCTTCGACGGCATCGCTGCCGACCGGCCTTTTTTCCAGGGCGCGCTGCATGCCGGCGCGCAATTTCTTCTCCTGAAAAGGCTCCCGGGTATGGTCTCGCTTGATGATCGACGGCAGGCTCAGTTCCGCAGACTCGTACGTGGTGAAACGTTCCCTGCACTGGGTGCATTCACGGCGACGCCGCACCTGGCTGCCGTCATCCGCCAGGCGTGAATCGATGACCCGCGTCTCCTGGGCCGAACAAAATGGACATCGCATGGTTCAACACACCTTATCGACTGATTGGGGGCGATTCATGGTAATGCAGCCTCTGCCGCTTCGGGATGTAAGGACGGGCCCATCAATGAAACAGGGTCACCGCACTGGCCACACTGAACTGCCCATTCTATAATAAATGCAACCTGTTTGTCCTGAATTTAACAACTCTGCACATGACCGAAACCGAAGGCGTCATCAAATACCAGTTACAGGACATCGACATCACCGAAATCAATGCCTGGCGAAGCATCATGCATCGCCTCGCTGTCATCGGTCAAAGCCGGGACAAGTACGCCGGTTATGGTTACGGCAACATCAGCCAGCGATTGTCCGGCAACAGCGGGCAGTTCCTGATCAGCGGCACCCAGACGGGACGCCCTGAATCCCTGACCCGCAAGGACTATTGCATCATCGAACACGCGGATCTTGAAGCCAACGAAATCACTTCAAGGGGTCCCTGCAAGCCGTCTTCGGAGGCCTTGACCCATACCGCGTTGTACCAGCGGGATCCGGCGATCGAGAATGCCATCCATGGCCACTGTCCGGAAATCTGGCGGCAAACCGCTGCTCTCGCTCTACCCCACAGCGCGGAAAACGTTCCCTACGGCACCCCGGAAATGGCCGAAGCGGTCCAGAGTCTGCTGCAGATGCACGGCTTCCGGCAGAGTGGGTTGTTTACCATGCTGGGACATGAAGATGGCGTGATGGCCTTTGCCGATACGATGGCTGCCGCGGGCCGGGAGATGATCGACTGCCTGGCGCAGGCACTTGTCATTGCTCAACGGTGCAAAGCCAACTATAATAGCCGCTTTATAATTTAGTATATAAGGATATATCGATGCTAGAAATCATTATCTATACTGCCGACCGCTGCCCCTACTGCACCATGGCAAAGCGGTTGTTGAACAATAAAAGCGTCAATTACAAAGAAATCAATGTCGACGCCGAACCCGGCCTGCGTAGTGAGATGGTACGCAAAACCAACCGCCGCACCGTCCCGCAGATCTTCATCGGCACAACCCACGTCGGAGGTTTCGACGAACTCTATGCACTGGACCGCAGCCAGCAGCTGGATCCGCTGCTGGCCAAAGCCTGAGCCTAACCGACGGAAGCGCGTGGCTCCATGGACGGGCGGAGCGCCTGTGATGTATGGCGCTGCGTTGATGCAGCCTGCGCCATACCGTCAGGCGGAAATCTGCCGGTTCAGGACTGCAAGCCCGGAAGCAGATCGTTCTTGATATCCTCGATACCCTCCAGGCCCACTGAAATTCGCACCAGACCATCGCCAATCCCTGCCGCCTCCCTGGCTTCGGGCGTCAAACGCCCATGGGTCGTGGTCGCGGGGTGGGTGATGGTGGATTTTACATCCCCCAGATTCGCGGTGATGGACAACATGCGCGTGGCATCGATCAGTTTCCAGGCCTGCTCCCTGCCGCCCGCCAGATCGAAACTCACGACCCCGCCAAAGCCGCTTTGCTGACGTTTGGCCAGCCGATGCTGGGCATGGGACTGCAATCCGGGATAGTGGACCCTGCTGACCGCTGGCTGTTGCTCCAGCCATTGCGCCAATTGCAGGGCGCTGGCGCAATGCGCCTGCATCCGGATGGCCAATGTCTCCAGGCCGGACAGGAACACCCAGGCATTGAACGGACTCAGCGCTGCGCCGCCGGTACGCAAGTAAGGATAGATGGAATGCTCTATGAGTTCGTCACTGGCAATCACCGCGCCGCCGACACAACGGCCATGGCCATCCAGATATTTGGTCGCCGAATGGATGACGATGTTCGCCCCCAGTTCCAGGGGTTTTTGCAATGCCGGCGTACAAAAGACATTGTCCACGATCAACAGGCACTCCCGTTCATGGGCGATTTCGGCCAGCGCCTGAATATCGGCGATTTCGATCAGGGGATTGGACGGCGTTTCCAGAAACAGGAACCGGGTGTCGGGTCGGATGGCCTCCCGCCACTGCTGTAAATCGATCAGATCGACGAAGGTCACGTCGACGCCGAACTTGGCGAAGTAATTCTGAAACAGCAGCACCGTGTTGCCGAACACACTGCGCGACGACACGACATGATCGCCGGCCTTCAGCAGGCCCATGCCCACCGCCATGATGGCGGCCATGCCCGAGGCAAAGGCCAGACAGCGCTCGCCCTGCTCCAGCAGGGCGAGCCGTTCCTGAAAGGCGTTGACAGTGGGGTTGGTGAACCGGGAATAGATGTTGCCGGCCTGTTTGCCGGTAAAGCGCTCCGCCGCCTCCAGGGCGCTGCTGAACACATAGCTGGAAGTGGCGAAAATGGGAATGCTGTGTTCGTCTTCCGAGGTCCTGTGATGTCCTGCCCGTATCGCCTGGGTCTCCAGTGAATAATCCTTCCAGTTCGGTTTGTTCATAGCTGTTTCATCCTGTCTGGCGAAAATTGCTCAGTTTCCGGGAACAAAAAAGCCAGCTTGTATGCTGGCTTTTTTATCTGAATGGTGCCGATGGCCGGACTTGAACCGGCACGACTTGCGTCACTACCCCCTCAAGATAGCGTGTCTACCAATTCCACCACATCGGCTGAATGTTTGCCTGCATCGCTTGTTTATTGTGCCGGCTGCTCTTCTGCAACGGCAGGTGCGTCTTCCTGCGCAGCGGGGGCAGGTTTGACCGCGATGCTCGGCAGGTCCTGCCTGGCTTCCTGATCGGCTATCGACGGGACTTGCAACGGCGCGTCACTGTCGAGGATGGCCGGCAGATCCGTCTGCGGCTGCTCGATCACGGGAACATCCATCAGGTCCTGGGTTTCTTCCTGGTGTCCACTCAGGACAGCCAGACCCAGGCTGGTGGAAAAAAACAGGAACGCCAGAACCGCCGTGGTTCGGGACAGAAAAGAGGCCGCTCCCTGGGCCCCAAACACTGTCCCGGATGCACCGCTGCCAAACGCGGCACCGGCATCCGCTCCCTTGCCCTGCTGCATCAGGACCAGACCGATAACACCCAGCCCCAACAGCACATGAATTACGATAATGACTTGAAACATATCAGTAGTTTTTAATTATTTTTTTAAGCGGCACGATAGATCTGCAGGAAGGAATCGGCATCCAGCGACGCACCACCGATCAACCCGCCATCGATATCGGGCATGGCGAACAAAGCCTTGGCATTGCCAGGCTTGACGCTGCCGCCGTAGAGAATCTGCAGATTTTCCGCGAGGCCGGCATTCTTGTCGGCGAAACGTCCACGAATGTACTGGTGAACTTCCTGGGCCTGCTCATCACTGGCCGTCTTGCCGGTACCGATCGCCCAGACCGGTTCATAGGCAATGACTGCATTGGCAAAGGCGTCCACGCCGACCTCATCGAAGACCGCGTCCAGTTGTTCGTCGATGACCTGAAAAGTCTGGTCCTGCTCGCGCTGTTCGAGGGTTTCACCAACGCAGAGTATCGGCTTGATGCCTTGGGCCAGGGCCTGGGCAAAGCGCGCCGCGACCATGGCGTTGCTGTCGCCATAATAAGCGCGGCGTTCGGAGTGACCGACGATGGCGAATTGGCAATCGAAGTCCTTCAACATCGTCGCGGAAATTTCACCGGTATAGGCGCCGGATTCCTTGTCGCCGACATTTTGCGCGCCCAGTGCCAGCTGGGTGCCTTCGACCAGTTGCTTGACATCAGAAAAATAGACATAGGGTACACAGACAGCAATTTCCGCATCAGCGCCGTTCAAACCAGACAAGATATCACTCGCAAGCTTGATGGCACTGGCCTGCGTTCCATTCATTTTCCAATTCCCTACCACGAGAGACCGACGCATAATGTTCTCCTAAAAATCAAACAGTATATGATATCGGTTAATTGCCTGCAATTCAAGCGGCCAATGCCTTCTTGACTTCTTCGGCCAACTGTTGCGCGTAATTTCTCACGCTGCTCTCCTCGATGCCCTCCACCATGACACGAATCAATGGTTCGGTGCCGGAAGCCCGCAGCAAGATACGTCCCTGGTCTCCCATGTCCTTCTCGATTTGCCGTTTGGTCTTTTGCACGGTTTCCAGTTCGTCCGGATTCGCCCTTTTGTCCGTTTTGACGTTGATCAATATCTGCGGATATTTCTTCATGCCGGATTTCAATTCATAAAGTGTTTTTCCCGTTTGATACATTTCGGCCATCACCTGCAGCGCGGAAATGATGCCATCACCAGTCGTGGTTCTGTCCAGACAAATGATATGCCCGGAATTTTCCCCTCCCAGAATGCCATTATTCTGCTCCAGCAGTTCCATGACATAGCGGTCGCCCACCTGTGCACGCAGCAACTCCAGGCCCAACTGCTGCAAGCCATGTTCCATGCCCAGATTGGTCATCAGCGTTCCCACCACGGGACCATTCATGACGCCTTTCTGCTGCCGGGATTTTGCGATGATATAGATCAGCTCATCACCATCGACAATTTCGCCACGATGATCGACCATCATCACCCGATCACCATCGCCATCCAGCGCCACGCCCAGGTCCGCGCTGGTCTGCAGAACCTTTTCCACCAATCTGTCGGGACTGGTGGCGCCGCATTGTTCATTGATGTTCAAACCGTCCGGATCGGTGCCGATGGTTTCCACCTTGGCGCCAACCTCACTGAACACATGGGGTGCGATATGGTAGGTCGAGCCATGGGCGCAATCAACCACCATTCTCAGACCGCTGAAGTCGAATGCCGTCGGAATGGTGCTCTTGCAGAATTCGATATAGCGCCCTGCCGCATCAGCAATGCGCTTCGCCTTGCCCAGCTTCGCCGAGTCCACCGTGGTCATCGGCGAATCCAGGTAGTGTTCGATCTTGTGTTCGATTTCATCGGGCAGCTTGGTACCCTTTACCGAAAAAAACTTGATGCCATTGTCGTAATAGGGATTATGGGATGCGCTGATGACGATGCCGGCATGCGCTCTCAGGGTTCGGGTCAAATAGGCGATACCCGGTGTCGGCATGGGTCCGAGCAGATGCGTGTCCACGCCGGCGGAGGCCAGACCGGCTTCCAGCGCCGATTCGAACATATAACCCGATATCCGGGTGTCTTTCCCCACCAGCACGAAGCCATGGCCTTCCTCGGCAAATACCCGCCCGGTCGCCCATCCCAGTTTCAGTAGAAAATCCGCAGTGATCGGGTACGTACCCACCCTGCCTCGAATGCCATCGGTGCCAAAATATTTTTTCATTTCACTTTCTTCCCTTCGCTTTAATATTCGGTAAGCCGCATCAGCCCCCGTCTCGAACCAACGCATCGAAATAGCCGGATCAGGCGCTCCGCCGCAGGCTGTGCAGCAGACGGCAATGACCCTGTTCTGTGCATAGCGTCAGCCGCCCTATCGGCCGGACTCCGTTTTTCGTCCTACGCCTATTATCCTGCGCCTTGTAAACACAGGATTAACGGCAGCCGGGGAAAAAACGCTGTTGTCGTACGCGTGGCAGGCCTTTGCCCCAACCGACCAGCCCAGCTTGCAGCATACTGTTTTTGCGTTGAAACCAGCTGGTACTGATGTCGAGCAGGCAGGCTGCGCACTCATAATTATAGTGGCTGATCCGGTTTTGTTTGCAAGGTCAATCTGCCGCATCGATGCGATGACAGTCAATGGACGCAAAGCAGACGCCAACGTAAACACACCGGACGCCATTGATTCTGTATTTTGATCTTCGCGGGAGTTTTGTATAGCGACATTGGCAAAATAATCCGGATGCAGGTTGCAACGTGCTGTGTCATTCTGCCAGATGCAGTCGAACTTTCAGGTGTGTGGAGTATATAGCTGCAGGATAAAAATTTCCAGCAGTTTGCCCATAAAAAAAGGGAAGGGCCGCAAGGCCCTTCCCTTTGTCAACGTGTCAGCCGGATCAATGCTGTTCGGCTGGACCTCCCACAGGTCGATCGGAGCTCTTGCCAGCGTCATCCCTGGCAGGCTTTTCATCCTTGCTGACGCCATTGCCGGACGACGGCGTATCGTCCTCCCAACCTTGCGGCTCCCGCACCGGCTTACGCGCCATCAAATCATCGATCATGTATTTATCGATGGTTTCATATTTCATCAAGCAATCCGCCATGGCATGCAGAATATCCTTGTTTTCCTCCAGAATTGTTTCTGCACGCTCATAATTGCGATCGATGATAGAACGAATTTCCTCATCGATGGTATGGGCGGTTTCTTCGGCGACCGATTTATGCTGCGTGACAGAGCGACCGAGAAAAACCTCGCCTTCCTCTTCACTGTAGGCCAGTGGCCCAAGGCGTTCGGAGAGCCCCCACTTGGTGACCATGTTTCTGGCCAGTTCAGTAGCACGCTCGATATCGTTCTGCGCACCGGTGGTGACTTTTTCCCAGCCGAAAATCATCTGCTCGGCGATCCGGCCGCCGTACAGACTGGAGATCATGCTGTCCAGTTTTTCCTTGCTGGCGCTGTACTGATCCCGTTCCGGCAGAAACATCGTGATGCCCAGGGCACGCCCACGAGGCATGATGCTCACCTTGTAGACAGGATCATGGGCCGGCACCAGACGGCCGACGATGGCATGGCCCGCTTCATGGTAGGCGGTAAGCTTCTTCTCGTCATCGCTCATCACCATGGAACGCCTTTCCGCGCCCATGATCAGCTTGTCCTTGGCTTTTTCCAGATCCGACATGCTCACCACGCGCTTGTTCGACTTGGCGGCAAACAGAGCCGCCTCATTCACCAGGTTTGCCAGATCCGCGCCGGAAAAGCCGGGAGTCCCCTGGGCGATGTATTTGATGATTACGTCATCGGCTAGCGGTACTTTTTTCAAATGCACCTTGAGAATCTGCTCTCTGCCGCGTATATCCGGGAGACCGACGGTGATCTGGCGGTCGAAACGACCGGGACGCAGCAACGCCTTGTCCAGAACGTCCGGACGGTTGGTAGCGGCAATGACGATAATGCCTTCATTACCTTCGAAGCCGTCCATTTCCACCAGCAACTGGTTCAGGGTCTGTTCCCGTTCATCATGACCGCCGCCCAGACCGGCGCCACGCTGCCGTCCCACCGCGTCGATTTCATCGATGAAGATGATGCAGGGGGCATGTTTCTTGGCCTGCTCGAACATATCCCTGACCCGGGATGCGCCGACACCGACGAACATTTCCACGAAGTCGGAACCGGAAATGGAGAAGAAAGGCACTTTCGCTTCCCCGGCAATGGCCCTCGCCAGCAGGGTTTTACCCGTTCCCGGCGGGCCGACCATCAAGGCGCCGCGGGGAATCTTGCCGCCCAATTTCTGATATTTGGCCGGATCCTTCAGGAAATCGACCATTTCCGACACTTCCTCCTTGGCCTCTTCGACACCGGCGACATCGGCAAAGGTCACATTGATCTGATCTTCCTCCAGCAGCTTGGCCTTGCTCTTGCCGAAGGACATGGCGCCGCGCCCGCCGGCGCCGCCGCCCTGCATCTGGCGCATGAAGAACACCCAGACGCCGATCAACAGCAGCATCGGAAACCAGGAGATGAATATCTGCATCAGAAAGGACTGCTGCTCGGGTGGCTTGGCCTTGATTTCCACGCCATTGGCCAGCAGATCGTCGACCAGATGCGGATCATCCGGCGCATAGGTCTTGAACCGTTCGCCGGTCTGCAGCTTACCTGTCAGGACATTGCCATCGATTTCGACCTGCTGCACCGAACCCATTTTCACGGATTCGATAAACTGTGTATAGGTCATTGCCGAGTCGACCCGCTGACGCGGACCAAAATTGTTGAATACCGATATCAACACGACCGCGATGACGATCCAAAGAATTATATTTTTAACCATATCGTTCAAGCTGTACGCTCCTGTGACCGGAACGGCCCTCAGTTTATAAAGACAGAGTAATTATATCAGGATTTACCGATCCCGACCGTAGAATTTATTTGCCGCGCGGCATTTTCAATGTGATGCATTTCATGTGTCGCAATCATAACACTGATCATTTGCTTTTACCCAGTACCGGTCCAATTCAGCCGGCGGGGCATGGAATGCTCCATGCATCATTTTTTGAACCCCAGACCCAGTATGTACACCTCATTGCTTCTGGATCGGGATGCTTTCGGCTTCCTGATCAGCACCTTGGTGAAAGACTGCCGGACCTCCTGCAGGAAGGTATCGAATCCCTCCCCTTGAAACACTTTTACCAGGAAATTTCCTTGTCCGGTCAAAACGGTACGCGCCGTATCCAGGGCCAATTCCGCCAGATACACGGCACGCGGTTGGTCGACCTCCCGGTTGCCGCTGATGTTGGGCGCCATATCGGACAGGACGATATCGATACCGATGCCGTCCAGCAGTCGATACAACTGCTCCAGAACCTCGTCATCACGAAAATCACCGACGATGCCGTCGACACCCGGGATCGCCTCCATGGGCC
>JANEMG010000062.1 GCA_024511045.1 Gammaproteobacteria bacterium
CCGGCTTTTCTGAAGCTGGGCGACAACGCCCTGTCTGCGGATATGTCCCTGCAGATACTGCACGAGGCCAAACAGCAGATTTCCGAAGCCATGAATTTTTTTGCGGTTTAAACTATGAGCTGGTTCAATGAATTGTTCACCCATCAACCCGAGCCGCAAAAAACCTCAGCGCAGCCCGGGAAAGCGCCAGGCGGCAGTGCCCCTGATAGTTCGGCAAACAGCAGCAAACCCATGGCGACAGAGACACAAAAGCTGCCCCTGAAGACGCTACGAAATTTTGTCCCGTTGCGCAATCTCGATGCCGGAACAATTTCCTCATTGTCCTGCCGTATCGAAACTTATCCGCCCGAAGCAGTCATTTTCAACCTGGGGAGAAAAGCGGAATCCATCCCTTATTTGCTGGAGGGTGAGGTGGAAATGCAGCCGGACAGCGATGGCCGCTACCTGGTCAGTGCCGGCAGTGTGGGCGCGCGCCTGCCATTGAACAGCGGCAAAAGATTCGGCGCAACGGCTCTGGCCAAGACAGAGACTAAAATTCTCAATGTGGCCGGGGACCTGACAAGTTTGTGGACCGTGCAGCACCAGCAGGAGATCAGCTGCGTCGAACTGAGGGATATCGAACTGCCTGATGCGGTCAGTGACAGCCAGTTCTTCAGCAGTTTCACCCGGGCATACCGGGAAAACAAACTGCAACTGCCATCGCTGCCCAACGTCGCCTTGAAACTGAAAGAGGCCGTGGCCAACGATATCGGCGCCGCCGAAATCATCCAGCTGGACGCTCCCATCGTCAGCAATCTGGTTCAGGTGGCCAACAGCCCGCTCTATGCCGCGGTGACGCCCATAACCAACTGCATCGATGCCGTCACCCGCCTGGGACTCAATGCGGCGCGCAACCTGGTGCTTGGCATCAGCCTGAAGCAGCTGTTCAGGTGCCAGGACCGGCAACTGATGAAATCCATGCTTTCCCTCTGGAAAAACAGCGTCTATGTTTCCAGCCTGAGCTTTGTACTTGCCGATGAAAGTGGCAGCATCAATCCCGAAGATGCCTTGCTGGCGGGGCTGGTCTGCGACATCGGCATCGTTCCACTGCTGCATTTTGCCGAGTAGCACCCGGACCTGAAGCAGCTGCGTACCGCCATCCCCAGCCTGCGCGGACCGGTCGGCGCATTGGTGCTGCATACCCTGGGTTTCACCGAGGAACTGACCCAGATACCGCATTTCGCCGAAGACTGGTATTACGACAGCGGTGACAAACTGACCATCGTCGATATCGTCATTCTGGCCAAGCTGCACAGCTATATCGGCACCAGCACCGGTAAAAATCTGCCCCACATCAATTCAATTCCCGCCTACGCCAAACTGAAAGATGGTAAACTGACGCCAGATTTTTCCTTCAATGTCCTGCGACTCGCCCACAAACGCATCAGCGCAGCGATGAATATCCTTGGTTGACATGAATCCACTGCTAAGCAACAGTACCCTGCCGCTGTTTTCCAGAATCAAACCCGAACACATCGAACCTGCCATCGATACGCTGTTGAGCGAAGCCCGCAACTGCGTCGATGCACTGCTGAAAAAAAACGCGAGTTATACCTGGGACAACCTGATCGAGCCCATCGCCGACAGTGAGGACCGCCTGAACAAGGCCTGGTCGCCGGTCAGCCACATGAATTCCGTGGTCAACAGTGAGCCGCTGCGCAACGCCTACAATGCCTGCCTGCCGAAGCTCAGCGAATATTCGACGGAAATGGGGCAGAATGAAAAGCTTTTCCTGGCCTACCGCGGCATTGCCGACAGCGATCAATTCCAGTCCCTGGACAAGGCGCAGCGCAGAGTCATCGAAAATGCCCTGTGCGACTTCAAGCTGTCCGGCGTGGACCTGGATGAGGAAAAAAAACAGCGCTTCAAGACCATCAGCCAGGAACTGTCCAGCCTGGCCAGCAAATTCGAGGAAAACGTGCTGGATGCGACCAATGCCTGGAGCAAGCACATCGAAGATCCCGCTTTGCTGAAAGGTCTCCCGGATACAGCGCTGGCTCTGGCACGGCAGACAGCACAACAGCGGGACAAGGACGGCTGGCTGATCACGCTGGAGTTCCCTTCCTACCTGGCGGTCATGACCTATGCCGACGACCGGGAATTGCGCCGGGAAGTCTATAGCGCATTCTGCACCCGGGCATCGGACCAGGGACCCCATGCGGGGCGCTGGGACAACAGCGACGTCATGTCCAGAATACTGGCGCTGAAGCACGAAATGGCGCAGCTGCTGGGTTATGGCAATTACGCGGAGCTGTCCCTGGCAACGAAAATGGCGGAGAGCCCCAGGCAGGTTCTCGATTTTCTCAATGACCTGGCAGAGCGTTCCCTGCCGCAGGCACGTCGGGATCTTCAGGAGCTGCAGCAGTTTGCAGCCGATGAATATGCCTTAGAGGATCTGCAGGCCTGGGATATCGGGTATTTTTCAGAAAAAATGCGCCAGCAGCGTTTTCAGCTTTCCCAGGAGGAAGTCAAAGCCTATTTCCCCATCGATCGGGTCCTGCCAGGGCTGTTTCAGGTCGTCGAACGCCTTTACGGCATGCACATCACCGAGCAGCAGGATTTTGACAGCTGGCATCCCGATGTGCGCTTTTTTGCCATTCATGACGGCGACGGGCAATTGCGCGGCCAGTTCTACATGGACCTCTACGCCCGCCCCAACAAGCGCGGCGGCGCCTGGATGGATGACTGCGTCAGTCGAAAAAAGAAGGGCTCGGAAATCCAGACTCCGGTCGCCTATCTGACCTGCAATTTCAATCCTCCCGGCGGCGACATTCCCGCCCTGTTGAATCATGATGACGTGATCACGTTGTTCCATGAATTTGGCCACGGTCTGCACCACATGCTCACGCAGGTGGATTTTCCGGGGGTATCCGGCATCAGCGGCGTCGAGTGGGATGCCGTGGAGCTGCCCAGTCAGTTCATGGAAAACTGGTGTTGGGAGCGGGAGGCGCTGGCGTTGATCTCAGGCCATTATCGAAGCGGCGCAAAGCTACCGGATTCCCTGTTCGAAAGAATGCTCGCCGCGAAGAATTTTCAATCCGGCATGCTGATGGTCAGGCAGCTGGAATTCAGCCTGTTCGACTTCCGCATCCACCATGAATACGATCCCCGGCAGGGAGGCAGGATCTACCAGATTCTGCAGGAAGTCCGGGAGCAGGTCGGCGTCGTCATTCCCCCGGACTTCAATCGCTTTGCCCACAGTTTTGCCCATATCTTCGCCGGCGGTTATGCGGCCGGCTATTACAGCTACAAATGGGCGGAAGTCCTGTCCAGCGATGCCTTTTCGCTGTTCGAGGAAAAGGGCATTTTCGACCGGGAAACCGGCCAGTTCTTTCTGACCAATATTCTGGAGAAGGGAGGCAGTGAAAATGCCATGCAATTGTTCATCAATTTTCGCGGCCGGGAGCCGGAAATAAACGCGCTGCTGCGGCACAATGGCATCGGCGAATGAAATACCGGGATCTGCGCGACTTTATCAGACTGCTGGAAAAACAGGGCGAACTGAAACGCATTCAGCAGCCCGTCGATCCGGTTCTGGAAATCACCGAAATCTGCGACCGCACCCTCAAACAGCAAGGCCCTGCACTGCTCTTCGAAAACCCCAGGGGCTCCGACGTCCCCCTGCTGGGCAACCTGTTTGGCACAGCGCATCGGGTCGCACTGGGCATGGGTGCCGAAACGGTGGACAGCCTGCGGGATATCGGCCATCTCCTGGCCTACCTGAAAGAGCCGGAGCCGCCCAAGGGCATGCGCGACGCCTTCGACAAACTGCCGATGTTCAAGCAGGTCCTGAACATGCCGGCAAAAGTCGTCAAAGCAGCTCCCTGTCAGGAAGTCGTACTGGAAGGCGAGGACATCGACCTGGGCCGCTATCCCATTCAGACCTGCTGGCCGGACGATGCCGGGCCCTTGATCACCTGGGCGCTGGTGATCACCAAAGGCCCCTATAAAGAACGCCAGAACCTGGGCATCTATCGCCAGCAGGTGATCGGCAGAAATAAAACCATCATGCGCTGGCTCGCGCATCGCGGCGGCGCCCTGGATTTCAAGGAATGGCAGGACAGTCATCCTGGCGAGCCGTTTCCGGTCGCCGTGGCTCTGGGAGCCGATCCGGCCACCATACTCGCTGCGGTGACCCCCGTTCCCGATGCCCTCTCGGAATACGCCTTCGCCGGGCTGCTGCGCGGCAGCAAGACCGAAGTTGCCGAATGCCTGCTCAGCAGCCTGCAGGTTCCGGCCAGCGCGGAAATCGTTCTGGAAGGCTTTATCTATCCCGGTGAAACTGCGCCGGAAGGGCCCTTCGGCGACCATACCGGCTACTACAACGAAGTGGATGAATTTCCGGTCTTCACCATTGAAAAAATTACCCAGCGCAGCGCCCCGATCTATCACAGCACCTATACCGGACGCCCCCCCGACGAACCGGCAATTCTTGGCGTCGCCTTGAATGAAGTGTTCGTGCCCATTCTGCAGAAACAGTTTCCGGAAATCGTCGACTTCTATCTTCCGCCGGAGGGCTGTTCCTATCGCATGGCCGTCATCAGCATGAAAAAACAATATGCCGGGCATGCCAAACGGGTGATGCTGGGCACCTGGTCCTTTCTGCGGCAGTTCATGTATACGAAATTCGTTATCGTCACCGATGATGATGTCAATGTCCGGGACTGGCAGGATGTCATCTGGGCGATGACCACGCGCATGGATCCTGCGCGCGACATCACGCTGCTGGAAAATACGCCCATCGACTATCTGGATTTTGCTTCGCCGGTATCCGGACTGGGCTCCAAGGCCGGCTTCGACGCAACCAACAAGTGGCCGGGTGAAACCGACCGGGAGTGGGGAAGATCCATCACCATGAGCAGGGAGATCAGCGACCGAATCGATGACATCTGGTCATCGCTGGGGATCTAGCGCGCTATCGGGTTGGCTGTGGAATAGTCATTCCTATAACTATACTTTCCGCACTTGAAAATTTAGCAGCCAGAAACAGCCGGCTAAGAGAGATATATTACATATTAACAAATGCTTACGGAATTTTCTGGTGCTACTATTTTGCTAAATTATGATTTGCCAACGGTATAGTCAGCATCTATAAACACCTATCCATGGGATGTTTATTGAAATACCTGATTACCCACAAGCTTCAGCCATTTCCCAAAGTGAAAAACAGCGGTCGAGTAATAACTGTCGTCCTATGCTCATCAATATAAATCAGGTGCTGCATTGATGTCGATAAGACCAATAAAGTGTCATTTCTACGGTAGGAGAAATCCTGGGCACCATGGCAGTGTGCCAATGCTCAAGATCCCTCCTGTCGTCGGGATGACAAGAATTACAGGGTTTCAGCAAAGCTGAGAGTCATACGTAATCAGGTAGAAATAAAACAGCCAATGCGATTGGCTGTTTTCTTCATCATCAATGGCTTGTGCCCATTGATGATGCCGGTACATCCCTGTACCGGATAGTGCCCGTCATTTATAGATGGGCACTATCCATGGCGAGTCATCTCGACCAGCGGGAGAGATCTTATACTCCACGGTTATAACCAAGCTGTAATTGTCCCTCCTGACGTCGGGATGACTGGCATTATATGGATTCAGCAGAGCCGAGGACCATGGGTGATCGCAAGGCTATCATGATCGACTGGCTTTCATTGTATTGCCAGCAATAATGAAATGGCTTCGTCGCTAATCCTTGTCCCTTGTCAGCAGCGCTTTCAGACGCCCGGAAATCCTCTTTTTTTCCGCTGCCTGGTGTTCTGCCTGGGTTTCACGCTTGATCTGTTCTTTGATCAGCGCCTCTTCACGCTGTATCTGCTCCAGTGTTCTGCGGATTTTGCGTTTTTTTGAAGCGGAAATTTCCAGCCGGATGAATTCGCTGTCTCTGCGCAGCAGATAGCGCACCAGTTTATCCAGAAATGCCTCGTCTATCTGCTCAGGCTGAAAGCTTTTTTTGTAGACTGCAAAGTCTTCATGATTGTTGATCAGGATAGTGATGACCGATTGTTCATAATCCACCTCAAAGCGGAAACGTACCGGGATTTTTCTGGTGATGGTGATCGCGGCCGTTTGTTTTTGCTCCTTGCCCTTTACGTATTTCCATTCGAAGGGAACGCTTTTTGAATGCAGAAAGGCCACTTCCTGCTCGATACTGGCCTTGTTCTCGATTTGATAGGAAAAGCGGCCCTCATTGCTGCAGAAAAACGTCAAATTGATCTGCATCATGCGATTGAAGTCGGCAAGGCCGGAAAAACCGTCGGTGTTGATTTTATAGTCACACTGATACAAACGTCCCAGTTGGGGATAGCGGTCACTATAGTTGGGAATTTCCACCACTTCGTCGACGACGCGCAAATATTCCAGGGTTTCCTGCAGATAATTGAAAATATTCTGCATGGCTGGCAGCACACGGGTCAGATAGGCGGCATCCTGTTGCTGCCTGGCAATTTTCCGGGATTCCTGCCGCTGTTTTTTTTCGTTGGCCTCCTTTCTCAACTCATCGAGAATTCCCATCAGTTGCTCTCCATTACTGATCCAAATCCTTAATATTGTGCTTTTTCATCAAACAAGTGCTTGTGATTGCTCTGCGTATCCGGGCGCGCCTGATTCACGCTGCGAACACACGTCAAAGTGGCATGGCTGTCATTTATCAACGATTAGGCGATTGGCATTCTTTGCCATGAGGAATGCCTCGATGCCATTGTTTCTATGGATACATACCAGTATAGTGAGGAAAATTTTCAGTGCAATGTACTGTTCATCCGGTGAGTGTCTCAACCTGGTTGACCACTTCGCTGGAGGCCAGTTCCAGTCCACGCTTGTAGGCTTCGCTGGCCTTGTCGGGCTTGCCCTGCAGGTCGTATAATTCTCCCAGCATCCGACAGGCGGAAACGGTCGGCTCGATGCTCAAGCTTTTGCTGATATACACTTCCGCTTTTTCCAGTTCGCCGCATTTCATACTGATTTTTCCCAAAGTGCGCAGCAAAACGGCATCGTTGGGATGCAATTCCAGCCATTTCTGCGCCGTTGCCAACTGCGCGGGATAATCCTCAGTCTGAATGCAGCCATACAGGATGACCAGGGTTTCATCCCAATTTTTCTCCAGTGCGGCAATCAATTCGTCACGTACTTCCTCGCCGGCCTCGCAGTCGATCATTGCTGCAAAATAGATTGCCCGTACGCCCGGCATGTTCTGTACATGTTCCGGAATAGTTTGCCACAGCGCCTTGATTTCCTGGACATCACCCTGTTCGGCAGCCTGCTTGAGCAGTTCGCTGAAGGTTTCCGTTTCCAGCAGCTTGATTTCGGTTTCCATCAGTACCTTGTTCTTGTTCAGAGAGGGGATCAGTTTTCTGATGCCCTCCCAGTCGCCGATATGCCGATAGGTCTGATGCAGCAGTTTGAGCACCGCCGCATGGCCGGGATTCAGAGACTGCAGCCGGGACAGGGTTTCTATGGCCTGGTCGAATTCCTTGCCGGACAGATGCAGTTCCGCCTCGGTCAAACCAATGGCGATGTCCGAACCCGGCGCCTCCTCTTTGGCCCGTTGCAGATATTCATCACGCTTTTCAAATGCTCCTCGTGACTGGGCGGCACGCGCCGCAGTCAGATAATGGATCAACGGCGCACCACTATGGGCGGCATGTTTGATCAACATTTTTTCCGCCTTGTCCCAGTTGCCTTCGGCGGAATCCACCAGCCCGGCGATCAGCGCATCCTGGGAGCGGCTGAATTTGACCTGTTTCCTTTTTGCTTTCAATTTTCCCGGCAGCCGGATCAGCCAGCCCAACAGACGGAAGAAAAAGTACAGGACGAAAAACAGCAGCAGCAGGCCCAGCAGAAAAACGACCAGGGACATTTCCACGGACCATTGACCGATACCCAACAGAGCATAGCCGGGATCATCGAAACCTGCCAGCCAGTTGCGCAGAATAAATGCCACAGCGACGGCAATGGACAATGATCCCAGAAAATATATAAAATTTCTCATGTTGGCCTTCCCGTTACGGCATCGATGGCGTCGCTGGCGCCGCCGTTTCCGGCGCATTGACTGGGGAAGCGGCAATATCCGGTGCACTCTCTTCCTTACTGTTTTCAGCGGGTGCAGCAGCTTCCAGCTCGCCGGTAGTGGCTGGTGCCGCCGCTTCCGGTTTGCTCGTCTGCGGCTCAGCCGGCTCACCGATATCCTGCAGCGCCTTGTCCGTTTCAATCCTCAACTTGGTGATGTCTCGCAGCATTTTCAGTGACTTGCTGATATCCGGCAACTGGCTGCGAATTGCAGTGTTTTGCAGTTTTTCCAGTTTGGCGAGAAACTTCCTGGCATTGTCGTTGCTGTCGAAATTCTCCTGCAACCATTTTTTCGCATCGGCCAGGTTGAGCCTGTACAGCCGGTCATGCTGCTGGACCAGGGAAAATTTCACCATTTCCAGCTTTACCCTGAGCTGCTGCTTGATAAACCGGGCTTCCTGCGCGGTCAGTATTTCCTCTACCGGCTTTTCCAGGTGTCTGATGGTCACGATCCCCTCGAGTTCCTTGATTGCAGAATCGAGAATTCCGCCGGCTTCGGAATCTTCGCTAGGTTCGTTATCCTTGATTTCCGGTTGCTTGATGGGCTTGCCGGCAAAGGGCAGCTGCAGGGAAAGTTTGTCGATATTGTCCTCCAGGGTCTGCAGCACAGCGTAGATTCCGACGATATCCGGCACTTCGACACCCTTGAGCAGCGTGATTTCCTTTGCCAGCTGCTCCCTGACCTTGAATGCGGCGGCGTCGCCGCTCTCCCGCAAGCGCTGATCGGCCGCTTCCAGCGCTTCCAGCGTGGTACGAACATCGCCAACCAGATGCAGGCGTTGATTGGCCACGCTGAGAAGATACTCGGCATCGGTCAGCAGCCAGTCGCCCCGGGTTTTGCCCAGTTGCCGTTGAATTTTCTGTATGGCCTGCTTCTGCTCCTTGCGCATGTTTTCCAGTTTTTCCTTATACAGGCTGGAAAGTTCGGCAAGATTTTTGTTGATCTGATTTTCCTTCCCGGTCAGTTTTGCGTTCAGGGTCGCCAGTTGTGACTGCAGCGCAGTCAACTGGGTCTGATAGCCGGTAATTTGCCGGGTTAGTTCCATGTAATGCTGTTCTTCCTTGACGATCTCCCCGCCGATATCCTCCTGTTTGGCGCGCAGATCCTGCAGCAGCAGGTAGCCAAAACCAGCGAGCCCGATCAAGAGCAATACAATGATGATGCTCAGCCACAGTCCGCTGCGGGACTTGTGCTCTTTCTGCTCCTTGCCCCCGGGTTCCCCGGATGTCTCCTGCGTTTCATTCAATTCTTCGGCCACGTTGTTCCTCATTAGGTTTAGTCAGCTCCCATAATTGCCCCTCCCTTGGGTTTTTATGGAAATAAAACAGCCTGGGCTGCTTTATACATGATCGACGCGTCGAGTGTATCTCGTATCGATTCTTCCCTGTTTCGGGCTTGTCCATTGTCCAGAACCTGAATTTACAGGACGGCTATGGTATTTGAATACTGCCTGTCAGACACATCCAGCGTGTTTTTCCGGCTATCATAAAATAAGCCTCCTCAGCGATATCTGTGGGTAGATAATGCCGAAGGCTTAAGCTATCAAATTGAATTATATAAATAAAATGCGCGTTAGCGCCTCATTTTTTCTCGATATTAAAAACTTGTTACT
>JANEMG010000004.1 GCA_024511045.1 Gammaproteobacteria bacterium
TGGCGCAGCTCATACACGATCTGAAGAACGCCAATCCCAGGGCGCGCATCTCGGTCAAACTGGTTTCCGAGATCGGTGTCGGCACGGTGGCGGCGGGCGTCTCCAAGGCGCATGCCGATCATGTCACCATTGCCGGCTACGATGGCGGCACCGGCGCTTCGCCGCTGACCTCCATCAAGCATGCCGGCTCGCCCTGGGAAATCGGCCTGGCAGAAACCCATCAGACGCTGGTGCTGAACAGGCTGCGCGGACGCATCGCGGTGCAGGCCGATGGCGGCATACGCACCGGCCGGGATGTGGCGATAGCCCTGCTGATGGGCGCCGACGAGATCGGCTTCGCCACCGCGCCGCTGATCGTCGAGGGCTGCATCATGATGCGTAAATGCCATCTGAACACCTGCCCGGTGGGCGTCGCCACGCAGGATCCCGAGCTGCGCCGGAAATTCACCGGTCAGGCAGAGCATGTCATCAACTTCTTCTTCTTCATCGCCGAGGAACTGCGCCAGATCATGGCCAAACTGGGTTTCCGCACGGTCAACGAAATGATCGGGCAGATGGACCGGCTGGAAATGCGCCAGGCCATCGAGCACTGGAAAGCCAGGGGCCTGGATTTCAGCAAGCTGCTGGCCAAGCCGGAGGTTCCCGATTCGGTGGCGTTGTACAACTGCGAAGCGCAGGATCATGGCCTGGACAAGGCCCTGGATCTGCAGCTGATCGAACAGGCGAAGCCGGCCCTGGAGCACGGCGAGCCGGTGCGCATCGATCTCAAGGTGAAGAACTACAACCGCACCGTCGGCACCATGCTCTCCGGCCGGGTGGCGGAGAAATATGGCCTGCAGGGCCTGCCGGACGATACCATCTACATCAAGGCGGAGGGTACCGGCGGCCAGTCCTGGGGCGCCTGGCTGGCCAAGGGCGTCACCATCGAACTGGCCGGCGACGCCAACGATTATGTGGGCAAGGGCCTGTCGGGCGGACGCCTGGTGATCTATCCGCCGGCGCATTCCGCGATGGCCGAGCATGCCGAGGAAAACATCATCGTCGGCAACACCGTGCTGTATGGCGCGGTCAGCGGCGAATGCTATTTCCGCGGCATTGCCGGGGAGCGCTTCTGCGTGCGCAATTCCGGGGCCACCGCGGTGGTCGAGGGCGTCGGCGATCATGGCTGCGAGTATATGACTGGCGGCATCATGGTCTGCCTGGGGTCCACCGGGCGCAATTTCGCGGCCGGTATGTCTGGAGGCATTGCCTACGTACTGGACGAGCGGGGCGATTTCGCCGAACGCTGCAACATGGCCATGGTGGACCTGGAGCCGCTGGCTGCCGAGGACGATGCCCTGGAGGCCCTGGATCATCAGGGCAGGGATCTCGAGACCATGGGCCGCGTGGACGTCAGCAGCGACATGACGTGCTTCGATGCCGCGCGCCTGCGCAAGCTGATCAGCAATCACCTGCACTATACCGGAAGCAGCGTGGCCAGGCGCATTCTGGATTCCTGGGACGAGTACCTACCCAAATTCGTCAAGATCATGCCGGTGGATTACCGCCGGGCGCTTACCGAGATGGAGGCACGGCATCGCCGTCCGCCGCAATTGACCAAACAGCAGACGAGGAGGATAAGCAAACATGGGTAAGCCAACCGGTTTCAGGGAATACGTGCGTCTGGAGCGCGGCTATGAGCCGGCTGCCGACCGCGTCGTTCACTACAACGAATTCGTGGTGCCGCTTCCGGATGCGGATGTCAGTCTGCAGGGCGCGCGCTGCATGGACTGCGGTATTCCGTTCTGCCACAATGGCTGTCCGGTCAACAACATCATCCCGGACTGGAATGATCTCGTGTACCGCGGCAACTGGCAGGAGGCCGTGGAGGTGCTGCATTCCACCAACAATTTTCCGGAGTTCACCGGGCGTATCTGTCCCGCGCCCTGCGAGGAAGCCTGTACGCTGAAGCTGCACGATTCGCCGGTAGCCATCAAGACCATCGAGTGCGCTATCGTCGACAAGGCCTGGGAAGAGGGCTGGATCAAACCGCAGATTTCCCATCACAAGACGCGCAAGCATGTCGCCGTGGTCGGGTCTGGCCCCTCCGGGCTGGCCTGCGCACAGCAGCTGGCGCGGGCCGGGCATTTCGTGACGCTGTTCGAGAAGCAGGACAAGATCGGCGGCCTGCTGCGCTACGGTATCCCCGACTTCAAGCTGAACAAGCGCCTGATCGACCGGCGCATGGCGCAGATGCGCGCCGAAGGCGTGGAATTCCGCACCAATATCCATGTCGGCGTGGATCTATCCGCCAAAAAGCTGCAGGACGAGTTTGACGCCGTGGTTCTGACCGGTGGTTCCGAGCATCCGCGCGACCTGCCGGTACCGGGGCGGGAGCTGAACAACGTGCATTTCGCCATGGATTTTCTGCGTGCCAACAGCAAGCGCGTGCAGGGTGTCTACGTTCCTGATGAGGAGTTCATCAGCGCCGAAGACAAGCATGTGGTGGTCATCGGCGGCGGCGACACCGGTTCCGATTGCATCGGCACGTCCAACCGCCACGGCGCCAGATCGGTGACCCAGATCGAGATTCTGCCCAAGCCGCCGGAAAAGGAAAACCGGGATCTGACCTGGCCCTACTGGCCCAATCGTCTGCGCACTTCCAGTTCCCAGGAAGAGGGCTGTACGCGCATGTGGTCCGTTGCCACCAAGGAATTCGTCGGTGACGAGAACGGCAATCTGAAGGAACTGCGCTGCGTCAAGGTGGACTGGCAGCAGGACGACGCCGGCCGCTGGCAGATGTCCGAGATCGAGGGCTCGGAATTCACGCTGCGCGCCGATCTGGCCCTGCTGGCCATGGGCTTTGTGCATCCGGTACATGAAGGCATGCTGCAGGAGCTGGGCGTGGAACTGGACGGGCGCGGCAATGTTCAGGGCGACACCGACGGTCCCAAGGCCTACCAGACTTCCATCGAAGGCGTGTTTGCCGCCGGCGACATGCGCCGCGGCCAGTCGCTGGTGGTCTGGGCGATTCGCGAAGGACGCCAGTGCGCACGGGCCGTCGACGACTGGCTGATGGGCAGGACGGTCCTGCCGCGCTGATCCGGAACAGGTCCGGCTGTGTTCCTACGGCCGGGCCATTTCTTGCCGACGCAGGAGCGGCTTCAGCCGCGATTTCAAAGCATGGAACGCTCCTTGGATTCCATGACGCAGAGCGTCAGTGGCTGCATTCCCACGCAGAGCGTGGGAACGATTGGAGAATACCTAGATTCAGGGCGTTATTTCTGGTTCCGTCATCCTGATAATAGCCCATCATTCCATGACGCAGAGCGTGGGAACGATGGGAAAGAAGCGTAACCCAACAGATCATCTGCCTGAGTCTGGCGCCGCAGCACCACGCATTTTTGCAATCAGGTCGGCAATGTTCTTTTTCTGCGCTGTCCTGCTACCCATCAGGTAGGCCAGGAGTTCGGTATCCTGCAAAGCCAGCAGTTCCAGGAAGGCGGACTTTTCCTGTTCCGATGCCTCCCGATAACTGCTGTCCAGATAATTCTCCAGTATTATATCCAGCTCCAGCGTACCCCGCCGGCACTGCCATTTCAGTCTGGCCAGCTCGGACATCGCCGCGCCGCTAACCCTGTTCTCTCTGCAGCAGCAGCTTCTTGGTTTCGGCGATGGCCTTGGCGGGATTCAGTCCCTTGGGGCAGGTGTCGGTGCAGTTCATGATGGTATGGCAACGGTATAGCTTGAAGGGGTCTTCCAGGTCGTCCAGCCGTTCGCCGGCGCTTTCATCGCGGCTGTCCACCAGCCAGCGATAGGCCTGCAGCAGGATGGCCGGGCCCAGGTAGCGGTCGCTGTTCCACCAGTAGCTGGGGCAGCTGGTGGAGCAGCAGGCGCACAGTACGCATTCGTACAGACCATCCAGTTTGGCGCGGTCCTCCCGGCTTTGCAGACGTTCGGAATCGGCCGGCGCGGGTGTCTGCGCTTCCAGCCAGGGCTTGATCGAGGCATACTGGGCGTAGAAATGGGTCATGTCGGGGACCAGGTCTTTGACCACCTCCAAGTGCGGCAGCGGGAAGATCTTGATCTTGCCCTTGTAGTCGCTGATTGCCTTGGTGCAGGCCAGGGTGTTCCTGCCGTTGATGTTCATGGCGCAGGAACCGCACACCCCCTCCCGGCAGGAGCGTCGGAAGGTCAGTGTGCTGTCGATCTCGTTCTTGATCTTCAGGATGGCATCCAGCACCATCGGTCCGCAGTCGTCCATGTCGATCTCGTAGACATCGATGCGCGGATTCTCGCCACTGTCCGGATCCCAGCGGTAGACTTCGAAGCTGCGCACGTTTTTCGCCTGCGCAGGCGCCTTGAAGGTTTTGCCTTTTTTCAGTACGGAATTCTTCGGCAGGGTAAATTCAACCATCAGTAGACTCTCTCTTTCGGGGGAATGACCTCGACTTCATCGGTCAGGGTGTACAGGTGCACCGGCCGGTAGTCAATGTCGACCTTGCCATCCTGCAGCCAGGTCAGGGTATGCTTCATCCAGTTCTCGTCGTCACGCTTGGGAAAATCCTCCCGGGCATGGGCGCCGCGGCTTTCGGTTCGGTTGCCGGCGGCATGCAGGGTCACGGTGGCCTGGCTGAGAAGGTTGTCCAGTTCCAGGGTTTCCACCAGATCGGTGTTCCAGATCAGCGACTGGTCGGCGACCCTGACGTCGGCGAAGGAGGCGCTGATGTCGTGCATGGCCGTGATGCCTTCATCCAGCGTCTCGGCGGTGCGGAACACCGTCGCCTTGGTCTGCATGGTTTTCTGCATTTTCAGGCGGATATCCGACGTGGCGAGGCTGCCCCGGGCATGGCGGATGCTGTCGAAGCGGCTCAGTGCCTGGTCGCAGGCATCCTTGGCCAGCGCTTTCTGCGCCTTGCCGGATTCGATGATTTCCGCGCAGCGTATCGCTGCGGAACGGCCGAACACCACCAGATCCAGCAGGGAATTGGACCCCAGGCGGTTGGCGCCGTGCACCGAGACGCAGGAAGCCTCGCCGATGGCCATCAGGCCGGGCACGACGTGGTCCGGGTCGTCGCCGTGACGGGTCACGACCTCGCCCCGGTAGTTGGTCGGTATGCCGCCCATGTTGTAATGTGCGGTAGGCAGGATGGGGATGGGTTCCCGGGTGACATCCACGCCGGCGAAAATGCGCGCCGTTTCGGCGATGCCGGGCAGCCTCTCCATGATGATCTCCGGATCAAGGTGCTCGATATGCAGGTAGGCGTGGTCTTTCAATGGGCCCACGCCACGGCCTTCGTGAATCTCGATGGTGATGGCACGGCTGACCACGTCCCGGGAGGCCAGGTCCTTGGCCGACGGCGCATAGCGTTCCATGAACCGCTCGCCTTCGGAATTGGTCAGATAGCCGCCCTCGCCGCGTACGCCTTCGGTGATCAGGCAGCCGGCGCCGTAGATGCCGGTGGGATGGAATTGCACGAATTCCATGTCCTGCAGCGGCAGGCCGGCGCGCAGCACCATGGCGTTGCCGTCGCCGGTAACGGTGTGCGCGGAGGTGCAGGAAAAATAGGTGCGTCCATAGCCGCCGGTGGCCAGCACGGTCATGTGCGCCCGGAACAGATGCAGCGAGCCGTCTTCCAGGCACCAGGCAAGTACGCCGCGGCATTCACCATCCTGCATGATCAGGTCCAGGGCAATGTATTCGACGAAGAATTCGGCGTCGTGCTTCAGGGACTGCTGGTACAGGGTATGCAGGATCGCATGACCGGTGACATCGGCCGCCGCGCAGGTGCGCTGCGCCTGGCCCTTGCCGTAGTGGGTGGACATGCCGCCGAAAGCGCGCTGGTAGATCTTGCCTTCCGGGGTCCGGGAAAAGGGCACGCCGTAGTGTTCCAGTTCGATGATGGCCGGGATCGCCTCGCGGCACATGTATTCGATGGCATCCTGGTCGCCCAGCCAGTCCGAGCCCTTGACGGTATCGTACATGTGGAAGCGCCAGTCGTCCTCACCCATGTTGCCCAGCGCGGCGCTGATACCGCCCTGGGCGGCGACGGTGTGGCTGCGGGTGGGGAAGACCTTGGTGATGCAGGCGGTTTTCAGGCCTTTTTCGGCCATGCCGAAGGTCGCCCGGAGTCCTGCGCCGCCGGCACCGACGACCACCACGTCATGGGCGTGTTCGATGATTTTATACCGTTGGCAAATCATAATTTAGCAAAACAGTAGCACCAGAAAATGCCGTAAGCATTTGTTAATATGTGATATGTTTCTATTAGCCGGCTGTTTCTGGCTGCTAAATTTTCAAGTGCGGAAAGTATATAAGCTGCTGACATGAATCAACCTACCAGTATGATGCGAAAGATAGCGGTCACGGCTGCCAGTCCGAGAAACAAAAACAGCAGTTTGACCATCCAGACAGAAACGATTTTCAATCCTTCCGAGGAAACATAATCCTTGATGACCACCTGCAGGCCGATGGCCGCGTGATAGAAGGCGGCAATGATCCAGGCGATGATGCATACGCTGTTCCAGGGTGAGGCCAGCCACTGCACGGTCTGCTGGTAAGGGGCATGGAAACTGAGCTCCATCAGCAGCAGCAGCCACAGGGTCAAAGGAATCAATGCCGCGGCCGTGACTCTTTGCAGCCACCAGTGGGCCGTACCGGTCTTTGCCGAACCCAGTCCGCGGGTTCTGGCCAGAGGGGATCTGTATTGCATGATACTAGCCTTCAGAGTAAGAAGAAGATCGAAACTGTGAGAACTACCGAAACTGCCAGTTCGTAGAGGGCATAGCGGTCCATGGTGTCGCGGTTGAAACTGGCGCCGGCATCCCAGATCAGGTGGCGTACGCCGTGACACAGATGAAAGATCAGCGCATAGACGAAGCCCCAATAGATTATTTGTACCGGCAGCATGCCCAGCAGGTCCTGCATGGCGGCGTAGCTTGCAGGACCTGCGGCAATGGCGGAAACGGCGCAGACGAACAAAACCAGGCCCAGCGCTAGCAGCACCCCGGTCATGCGGTGGGTGATGGAGATGATGCCGGTCAAGGGCAGCCTGTAGACTTGCAGGTGGGGGGAAAGCGGTCTGTTATGGGTCATTGTCGATTCGTGAAGATTGCTGTCGGGAATATTGTTTTTTGAAAAGTCAGAAATCGATGCAGCGGCCATTTTTTTCCCAGTCGCCATAGCGGGTGGGTTCCGGCCCCTGTACGCCGCCAATTTCCTTGACTTTCCGGGTCTTGCAGACATCACCGGCAGGGGAGGGGGGAGGTGATGCGGGGGCAATGACATCCTGGCCGATGCCGCTGTCGGGTTGTTTCTGTTTTGACATGCTGTTTCCTGTAGTCCGGATCCTTGGGAGAACCGGTAAATTATACCATGAAAGGTGCTGAAACTGTTTTCCCTGAATGCCTTTCGTCGGTCGCCGGCAGTCACTCATCATACTGTCATGATCCTGGGGAAGGGTAATGCCCCGTCTATAAACTGTCGTCGTGGACTTTTTGTTCCAGCTTGTCGTCTTCAGGGCAGCCGTAGCGCCGGGTGGTATAGGCCAGTATCAGGATGGCCAGGCTCAATATCGCGATGGACAGGGTGATGCCCAGCAGCAGGTAGAGGTGAAAACTGTCCGACACTTTTTGCACATCGATGACCAGATGCCGTGACAGTGCGGTGATGGCAATATAGATCAGGAATTGCACCGGCAGGCGGTGGGTCTTGAAATAAGTGCCCACCATGGCGCCCAGTTCCAGATAGATGAACAACAGCAGGATGTCTTCCAGCGTCGCATGGCCCGTTTGCACCATCTGCAGATATTCATAGACAGCCGACCAGACGATGGTCGCTCCGATGCCGAACAAAGCCAGGTAGTGGAAACTTTCGACCATCAGGCCGCCGAGATCGTGGATCCGTTGTTTCTTGTCTTTCATCAGCATCACTCATCGTGTGGATGGTTTGTCGTACCGGCCGTTTCGCCGGGGTGGTCATTCAGCAGTTCGCGGGTCATGGCAATGTGCAGTCTGTCCAGCCATGACTGATCGTACAATGGCTCCAGGAAATTGTAGGTCAGCGTCAGCTGCTTCTGGAACTGGCAGGTCAGCAGGGCCAGCGCCGGGGGGGTGGAAATCTGGCAGAGATGAAACATGCCGGTAACGCCGGCCTGGCAGAAGTTTTCCGTCGTGCTGTCGGGCTGGCCGATATCGGAAAACCAGAAGGAGCTGCGCTCGGTGCCATGATGATAGGACTTGCGCAGCTGTTCGCCGTGCTTTTGCAGGGACAGCCAGCTGGCCGCCCACATCGCCGGCAGGAAGGCGTAGTCGATCTGCTGCCTGATGACTTCGGCATTCTGCTTTTTCAGGTGTTCAAACAACCGTTGTCGGTTTGCCAGCAGAGGCTTCGGAACCTGGGCGAACAGCGGGCAGATGTGATTGCCGAGCAGCGGCGTCAGGGCTTTCTGCCTGCGCAGATTGAAGGCGTAGGGGACGCAGTAGGCATCGCCTTCCGGCTGCTCGGTAATCTGCTCCAGGGCGCGCATCAGACAGCCGATGTAATAGAGGCTGGTGCCGGTCAGGCCGACCTGTCGGCGCGCCAGGGAATTGATCAGCCGGGTCTGTTCGGCGCTGAACCTGTGGGTACTGTAGTTGAGTCGTCTGGCTGGCAGGTCTCGCTGCAGCGGTACGATGCTGCGGTAGCGGTCCAGCTGCTCGATATGGCGCTTGGCCTTGAGGAAAAGCCTGATCTTTTGCCAGAAGCTGAATTTACGCAGCTGCACATCCACCAGGGGTTCAGATTCTGCGAACGACTGCCGCTGCCCGGGATCGGCGGTGTTCAGATATTTCAGGATCAGGTCCGCGCCTCTGGCGTCGCACAGGGGATGCAGCCAGCGCATGAAAAAGAGATGCCGGGCTCCGTCGCTGAGCAGATGAAATTCCAGTGGGTTGATGGCTTCCCGTGGTTCCGCCGAACGGTTGATGTGCTCCAGGATATAAGTCCGCAGGGGATCGGCGGCATCCGTGGCGGGACAATGCCGCTGAAAAAAAATCGGTCGGGGTTGTTGTCGCCGGCACCAGTAAAAACGCCTGCCGCGCTGCTGCAGGCTGGACTGGACGACGGGAAAGCGTTGGACCAATTCCTCGATGCGTCGGGTCAGTTCAGCGACATCTGGCATCTTGTCCAACTCCAGGGCAAAGCCGCACAGGCTGCCGGGCATGTTTTCCCGGCGGATCTGTTCATCCATGGCCAGCGTAAAGCAGTCGGCCGGGTTGAGTGCCTGGAGAATATCGGGGTTTTTTGCCGTCATTGCCGATGACGCAGGATCCAGCGCTCCAGGGCATCGAAACTCTGCACGTTGTCGGGCTCTATCTCCTCGTCCGGCAGCGTGACGCCGAATTCCGATTCGATGAACATGATCAGGCGCATGATGCCCATGCTGTCCAGACCGGCCTCCAGCAGGTCCTGGTCGTCGCGAAACTGTTCCGGATCGGCGACGAAGAGCAGTTCCTGGAAGATGAATTTTCGTAATTTGTCTTTCATGGATTGCTTTGAACGACGCTAGAATTCGAATGCCGGGAAGCTGAAGTACGGATTGACCAGACAGGCCTTGTACAATGCGGCGCTGGCCAGAATCAGGAAGATGACGCCGCTGATATTGTGCAGCAGGGCCAGGGGAAATTTCTGCAGAATAATTCTCCCCGCCAGGACGCCGATGATGGACGTGCTCAGCAATGCCGCCGTGGCGCCCAGCCAGACCGCTGCCGGCAGGGCGGCGCTGCTCAGGGCGACCACGGCGAGTTGCGTCTTGTCGCCGAATTCGGCAACGGTGATCAGCAGGAAGGTGGTCAAAAAGATGCTGTGGCTGCTCTTTTCCTGTATCTCCTCTTCATCTTCTTCGATGCGCAGTGCATGGATGCCGAAGCCGGCGAACAATATGGCCACGGCGCCGGCGACGACATATTCCGGCAGCCATCGGGCGATGGCGGCGCCAAATACGACGGCCAGGCTGTTCAACAGGGTAAAGGCGATGCCCGCCCCGAAAACGACCGGCAGGGGGCGGTGGCGGCTGGCCAGGGTCATGCACACCAGCTGGCTTTTGTCGCCGATTTCCGCGGCGGCGATCAAAACGAAGCTGGTTCCCGCTGTTGCTGACCAGTTGGCGATATTGCCGGCGCTGAAGTGAGCCGTGAAGCCGCTGAGCAGTTGCAAGGTCTGGCTGATGAATTCCATCATGGCTGCCTGGCAGCTGTTACTGCTGATGCGGTACCTGTAAAGCCAGGATGACCATGCCTGATTATTGAATCTTTATTTGCATCAATACACGGATTCATCGCAGGAAAAACGGCTATTGCACTAGCCAAGAAAATTGTCCAGGGCCATCATGATGATGAAGCCGATCATCAGCGAGAATGTCGCATAGCGGGAACGGCCGGCGGCATGGGTTTCCGGGATGATCTCTTCGGAGATCACGAACAGCATCGCGCCGGCGGCAAAGCCCATGGCGATGGGCAGCAACGGCGTGAACACGGTCACGGCCGTGACGCCCAGCAGTCCACCGACCGGTTCCACCAGGCCGGTCAGTGTGGCAATGCCGACGGCACGCCATCTGTTGTAGCCCAGGCCCACCAACGGCAGCGCGACAGCCAGCCCTTCCGGGATGTTCTGCAGGGCGATGGCGATGGCGAGAATGGTGCCGTTTTTGTAGTCCCCCGCGCCGTAGCTGACGCCCACGGACATGCCTTCGGGAAAGTTGTGGATGGTGATGGCGATGATGAACAGCCAGACTTTCTGCAGCGAGTCCAGCTGGTGTTCGAATTCCGGTTCGAAATGGATATGCGGCATTTGCCGGTCGGCATAGTGCAGAAACACCGCGCCAAGCAGCATGCCGACGGAGACTACCAGAACCCCTTTGCCGGGCCAGTACAGATTGCCGTAATCCATGCCCGGAACCAGCAGGGAGAAGGCGGTTGCCGCCAGCATCACGCCGGCCGCGGCGCCGAGCAGGCTGTTGAACAATTTGTCGGAAATGGTCTTGAAGAACAGGGCCGGCAGTGCACCCAGGCCGGTCGCCAGCCCTGCCAGGACGCTGGCGAAAAAGCCGACCACGACGATTTCGCCGAAAATGAGATACAGGCCGCCAAAAACGATGATTTGCGAGGCGACAAACAATCCCGCCATGGTCAGGTAGCGTTTCCCTTTTGGCATCGCCAGCAGATCCTGGTAGCGGTTGCTGGATTTCAGCCTGCGCAGCTGGTTTTCCGAAAAGGTTTGCAGTTGTTCAACGATGTTGCTGGCCATGTCTTGTACGCCGCTCTGTCAGTTTGGGGAAGGGCAATATTATATAGAAACTTTGTGGAATTGTCCGGGGATTCCTTGTCGCGCAGAAAAGGAATTTTTCCTATGTTTTTTTTCAGTACCCGACGATATCATGACGTCTTTTCGGACATTGGTCTGCTGGAAAGAATGGCAAGCAGTGCCGGGACATCCGGGGTATCTCGCTGCGGCAGCGGCAGACGGGCTGGCGTCGATGCTATGCCCGGGATGTCGGCATCATAAATAGTCAGCATCTATAAACACCCATCCATGGGATGTTTAAGATAAGAAAACAGCAAATGCGATTGACTGTTTTCCACACAATCAGTGCCTTGGGGCCATTGATTATGCCGGCACTTCCCTGTGCCGGGTTCGTTCCCGTCATTTAACAGGAACCAAATAAACAATCTTTACGTATTACAGGGGTAATAACCAACATGAATAAAATCTCCGTTGTCGTGTTGTCGCTGCTGGCGGTTTCGGCTGTCGATGCAGTTCGGGCCGAAGACAGTGCGGTGCAATTGAAGACGCTGCAGGTCATCGGCGTGTCACCGCTCGGTAGTGGCGAGCTGGATGTGGACAACGCGCCGGCCAATATCCAGACCGTTACTTCAGAACAGCTGGAAAAATCCCAGAGCCTGTCGCTGGCCGAGTACATGAACCGCTATATGGGCAGCGTGTTCATCAACGAAGCACAAAACAATCCCCTGCAGCCGGATGTCTATTATCGCGGCTTTGTTGCCTCGCCGCTGCTGGGCATGCCCCAGGGCATGTCTGTCTATGTCGACGGCGTCAGGTTCAACGAGCCCTTCGGCGACACCGTGAACTGGGACCTGCTGCCGCCGGGAGCCATGCAGAGCATGGCCCTGATTCCCGGATCCAACCCGGTCTACGGCCTGAACAGCCTGGGCGGTGCCATCTCGGTAAAGACCAAGACCGGCTTCAGCGCGCCCGGCCATCAACTGGAAGTCTATGGCGGTTCCTGGGGGCGGCATTCCGTGGAGCTGACCAGCGGCTGGAACAATGGTGAATTCGGTTATTTTCTGGACCTGCGCAACTTCGGCGAAAAGGGCTGGCGGGATCATTCCCGGTCCAAGGCGAATCAGCTTCTGGGCAGCCTGAGCTGGCAGGGTGACCGGGGCGCGCTGGACCTGACCATCGCCGCCAACGACAACAAGCTGAAGGGCAACGGCGCACTGCCGGTGCAATTGTATGAACAGTCCCGGGAAGCTGTTTTCACCTTTCCCGATCAAACCGAAACCAACCTGTTTTTTGCCAATCTGGCCGGCAACTATCTGCTCAGCGACCGCATCGAACTGCGCGGCAACGCCTATTACCGGCGCAACGATATCAGTACCTTCAACGGCGACGACAGTGATTACGAGGCATGCGAGCAGGCTGGCAATGCCGGGCTGCTCTGTGAAGAGCCGGGTGATGACGAGGAGGTCGTCGAGGACATCGACGGCAATCCGGTGGCCGCCGATGACGCCGTGGAGGGCGCCACCAACAATTTCAGCGACACCGAACAATACAGTACCGGCGGCACGCTGCAGGGCAGCTTTACGCACGATCTGTTCGGCTTCGACAACAACCTGGTGGTCGGGGCGGTGTATGACTATGCCAACATCGATTTTGCCTCGGACACCGAACTGGCGCAGCTGCGCAGCGACCGGGGCACCATCGGCAGCGGCATACTGGTCGGGGAGTCCCGGGTGCGGCTGAACAGCACCGTGGAAACCTTCAGTTTCTACCTGAGCGACAATTTCTCCATTACCGACGCCCTGACGCTGACGCTTGCGGGACGCTACAACCATACCAGGCTGGTACTGAAAAACCGTCATATCGGTGACGACGGCGACAAGTTGAGCGGCAAGCATGTGTTCGAGCGCTTCAATCCGGCCGTCGGGTTGAACTACCGGTTCGCCGATTACCTGGGCATGTACGGCAGCTACAGCGAATCCGCCAGGGCGCCGACGCCAATGGAACTGAGCTGCGCCGATCCAGAGGACCCCTGCCGCCTGCCCAACGCCTTCGTTGCCGATCCACCGCTGGAGCAGGTGGTGGCGAAAACCTGGGAGGCCGGCTTCCGGGGCAGCCTGGCCAGGTTCATGGCGAAGGGTGACGTGCACTGGAATGCCG
This sequence comes from Gammaproteobacteria bacterium, assembly GCA_024511045.1. GTDB lineage: Bacteria > Pseudomonadota > Gammaproteobacteria > Methylococcales > Methylomonadaceae > JANEMG01. The sequence continues at coordinate 13,418 of JANEMG010000004.1, forward strand.
GTTTCTTCCACACCATCAATCATGACGACATCATCTTCAACCGCGGCGGCGACAGCATCAGCGAGGGGTTCTTCAGCAACGTCGGCAAGACCCGCCGCTACGGCGTGGAGGCAGGCTTGAGGGTCGATTATCCGCAGTTGTTCAGCCGTATCGACGACTGGCATTTTTCCACCAATTACACCTACCTCAATGCCGTGTTCCTGGATGGCTTCCGTATCCAGAATCCGCTGGACATGGAGGATCCTGCCGGAGTGCAGGTCGAGAGAGGCGACCGTATTCCTGGCATACCCGAGCACCTGTTCAAGGTGGCCGTCGGCGTCGACCTCTGGCAGCGCTGGTCACTGGGAATCGATGGTATCTACAGCGGTGACCAATATTTCCGGGGTGACGAGGCGAACATCACGGATCCATTGAGCGGCTACTGGGTGTTCAATCTCACCACCGAAATCAACGTGAACAAGTATGTGTCGTTCTTCGGCAAGGTCAACAACCTGTTCGACAATCGCTACGAGACCTTTGGCACCTTCGGCAATGCCGAGGAAGTACTGGGTGACGGTTTCGATAATCCGCGCTTCGTCTCCCCGGGAGCGCCCCGTGCGGGCTGGGTCGGCGTCAGGCTGCGGATATAGACGTTTTTCTCGGTAGCTTTTCATCAGCAAAGCCATGGTAACCAATCCTGATCAATCGTGACCATCCTGTCTCCTTCAATCATCGACAGGATGATTCAGGATTTGCTGGATGTAACTACTTGGACCCCTATGGGTAGTCTGTTCCGAAAGAGGCCGTGAATACATCCCTGTAGGCTTGACTTTGGCATCCCTGCCAAAGACACTTCCTCCACAGACCACCCATTTACTTTGGGTGAGTAGTTACTGCTGGATATGGTATTGACCTGTGGCTCTCAAGATCCCTCCTGGCGGCGGGATGACAGAGAGGGTAATGAGAAGATCAAGGGAAATGCTTGCATGAGGAGCAAAAAAGTGTCATTTCAACCAACGGGAGAAATCTTGAAGGTCCCGGTATCGCGCATGACTTTCAAGATCCCTTCTGTTGTCGGGATGACATGCATTATGCGCTGTCTGCATGGCTGAGAGTCATGGGTAATCAGGTAGAAGTGTGGAAATACAACGGGCGCAGCGGTTTTTTGAAATATTCTTACGTGATCTCTGTGTTGCAAAACAGCCTTCCGATCAGCAGGATGAATAATTCACGCGCATAAAAAAGCCCGCTGAAAGCGGGCTTGCGTTTATTTATATTATTATTCTTATCGATTTCACGCTTTGGCCACAAGGGCAGTATTTACAGCATTCTTTGCTTTGTTTTTGTTGTTATCCAAAGCCCTGAAGCTTTGTTTCCTCCTCTTTGACATGCGTCAAATGGTGCTTACTCCGTTAAGCCGGGAGAAATTCTATACCATTCAAAACGAACATGTCCAACAAAAAAAGGCATTTTCCGGAAATTTTTTTGAATTTGTTGAAAAGTCTTGTAAATACAAAAGACTAGAATTTTCTGGGATGTTTTTGTCAAGCCATTACCCGGCAGTCAATGATGGTATTGCTGGGCCGTTCGAGTAATCTGTCCGTTGCGGCTATTGCTGCTTTTTACGTTCGATTTCTTCGGCGATAAAGAAATTCAGCCGTTCGTCGAGTATGGCGGCCAGATAAAAATTGACGTCACGGGAGTTTTTCGCCAGTTTTGCCTGGATGATGGCCTGCTGCGGCTGGCCCATGGCATAGTAGTATTCCGCCATGTAACGGTGTGATTCGGCTTGCTGGTCCAATGCGCCATAGGCTTCGGCCAGCAGGCGGTAGATGACCGGGTTGCGGTTTTTGGTGTGCGCCAACGGCAGCAGGATCTCTCTGGCCTGTTCCGCCCGACCGGATTTCAGCAGTGCCGAAATATATTCCAGTTCGATTCCCTTGTTGTCGGGATGGCGCCGCCGCGCCTGGTGATACAGCCGCAGTGCCTGCTGGTAGTCACGGGTTTCGAAAGCGATGCGGGCAAGGGCGGTCAGGTAGTGCGACTGATCTGGAAAGGCCTTGTGCAGTGCGCTGAATATCTGCCTGGCGGCATCGAATTGCTGGTTTTGCGCATGGATCAGGCCGAGGCCGTAGCGGGCGGCGGCGCGCTGTTCGGCGGTGCCCTGTTTTTCCAGGGAATGGAAATAATTGCGCAGATCCTTGAGATTGTTCGTGGTCATTACCAGCAGTTTGGCTTTGATCAGCCGGTAGGCCTGGGAATCGGGATACTGCTTGTAGGGATAGGTTTCGGCGCGGCCGCGGGTGTCGGCGATGCGCGATACGGTGACCGGATGGGTGCGAAGAAATTCGGGAACGCCCCTGCCGTAATAGCGGCTGGATTGCTGCAGGCGTTCAAAGAAAGTCGGCATACTGCGGGGGTCGTAGTGTGCCTGCACCAGGGTCTGCATGTCGACCCGGTCGGCCTCCTGTTCGTTGCTGCGTGTGAAGTTGATGCGCTGCTGCAGGCTGCCTGCCTGGATGGCCATTAGCGCCGCCTGGCCCAGTTGCGGCGACTGGGTGCCAATCAGAATCGCTGCCAGCATCGCTGCGGCAGTGGGCAGGGACATGCGGCTGGCACTCTCGAAGGCACGATACAAATGGCGCTGCGTCACGTGGGCAATTTCGTGAGCCATTACCGACGCGAGTTCGCTTTCCGATTCGGTATTCAGGATCAGGCCGGAATTGATGCCGATATAACCGCCCGGACCGGCAAAGGCGTTGATGGCCTGGTCCAGCACGACGAAGAAATAAAAGGAGCTGCCCGGGGCGTCGCTGTTTGCCGCCAGACGCTGGCCGATGGATTGTATGTAATCGTGGACTTCACTGTCCTGGTTGATGCGCAATTGTCCCTGCAGACTGCGGTAAAAGGCAGCCCCGAGTTCCTGCTCCTCGATCGGTGTGATCAGTGAGCCGGATGAATCGCCCATGTCGGGCAGGAGTATTTTGTCGGTTTCCCCGGCCTGCTGCTGGCCGGGCAGCAGGCAGAGCAGCAGGAGGGCAGTGGACAGGTGTCTGGTGGATGGCATATCGGCAATTATAGACAGAGGTTCGATGAAATAGTTCCCTGGCTTCGGACGGACAAGGGTGCCTGCAGTGCAGGCTCTGTTATCCCTTGAGGCGGCAGTGTGTTTATCGGTGATGCTGCCTTGTCACAATGGAAAAACAGTATTTTCGTGGGTTGCGCACTGTATACCCTGTATTGAATTGTTCGACAAAGTCAGGAGAGATTGAATGTTCGAGCGCACAAATACGTCTCCATGCGAAACAGCTGCTGCACTCGTCCCTTTGTATCCTCGCCCAGGATTTCAGGCATTGCTTCGCCCGGCAACGATGACTTCATGGCCGGCGTTTGTTCCGGTGCTGCTGCAGCAGTACGGTGTAAGCCGCGTCATGCAGCGGTCGGCTGAACAGATAACCCTGAAAGGCGTTGCAGCCCTTTGTCTTGAGAAACTGCAGCTGTTCCTCGGTTTCCACGCCTTCGGCGATGAGCCGCAGGCGCAGATGCCGTGCCATGGCAATGATGGTTTCGATGATCACGCGATCGTTGCCGTCGCTGCCGAGGTCATCGACGAAGGCTTTGTCGATTTTCAATTCGCTCAGGGGCAGGCGTTTCAGATAGGCCAGTGAAGAATAGCCGGTGCCAAAATCATCGACGGAAAAACTGATCCCCAGCCGGTGCAGTTGCTGCATTTTCTCGACGGCATGCGGCAGATTTTCCAGAAACAGGCTTTCGGTGACTTCGAAGACCAGGTAGTCAGGGTCGAACTGGGTATCGGACAGTATATTGGCAACCTTGTCGACGAATGCGGAATCCTGGAATTGCGGCGGGCTGACATTGATGGACAGGTGCTGTCCGGACAGCAGCCCTTGCTGCTGCCAGTGTTTTGCATGGGTGCAGGCGGTTTTCAGCACCCATTCACCCAATTCCACGATCAGCCCCGATTCTTCGGCAATGGGGATGAAATCGGTCGGCGGGATCATGCCTTGCACGGGATGCAGCCAGCGCAGCAGCGCCTCGGTTCCGCTGATGCTGCCGTCTGCATCGAATTGCGGCTGAAAGTAAAGCTGCAAGTTGTCTCTGGCAATGGTCTGGCGCAGGTCTTTTTCCATTTTCAGGCGTCTGTCGGCGGTTTCCTGCATTTCCGCGCATTTGTTGCGGCCGGTTTTTTTCGCCCGGTACAGGGCCGTGTCGGCCTGCTTGAAGAGCGTCTTAACATCCTGGCCGGGTTGCGGGAACAGGGTGATGCCGATGCTGGCGCTGCAATGGTAGTCCTGACCTCTGATGCGATAGGGTTTGCGCAGCACGACCTGGATTTTTTCGGTGACTTTTCTTGCCGCCACGGCAGCCTGATCCAGGGAATCACTGATATTGCCGAGCAGGACGATGAATTCATCGCCGCCCAGTCGGGCTGCCGTATCTTCCTCGCGTAATTGCCTGGCAAGACGCCGGGCGATCTGGATCAACAATTCATCACCGGCATCATGACCAAGGGAATCATTGAGGTTTTTGAAGTGGTCCAGGTCGATGAACAACAGGGCGCCGAAGTTATTGTGCCGTTTTGCCGCTGAAAACTCATGGCCCAGACGGTCCTCGAGCATGCGCCGGTTGGGCAGGTTGGTCAGTGGGTCGAAAAAAGCCAGGTGGGCGATTTCCTGTTCCGCCTGCTTGCGCTCATTGATGCCCACACCTGCACCACGGATTTTGACGACCTGACCGGTATCGTCGCACAGCACGATGCCGCGCACTTCTTCCCAATACACATCGCCTGTGGGGGTCAGGTTGCGGTGTATGCAGCTGAAGATGCTCTTTTTTTTGATGGCGTTCAGAAGTATTTTTTTAGATGACGGAATGTCGTCCGGGTGCATGAACTCGAAGGGATTGTGGCCGAGCAGTTGCTCCGCTGGAAACCCCTTTACCTGCAGGCATTTGTCGGTGACGTAGGTATAGTGGAAATTGCTGTCCACTTCCCAGATGTAGCCGCCGGTCGCTTCGTTGACATGGCGAAACCTTTCCTCGCTTTCCCGCAATGCCGCCTGAATGGCGTATTGATCGCTGATGTCCTGAAAAACCAGAATGACGCCGATGATCCGGCCATTCTTGTCCCGGATCGGTGCCGCGCTGTCGGCGATCTGGAATTCCGTGCCGGTTCGGGAAATCAATGTGGTATCGTTGGCCAGGCCGACGATGTCGCCATGCTGTAGTATGGCCGTGACGGGATTGGCGGTGGGGGCGCGGGTCCTGGCATCGATGATGTGAAAAACCGTGTCCAGCGGTTGTCCGGTCGCCGCTTTTTCATTCCAGCCGGTCAGGTACTCGGCGACCGGATTCATTTGCTGGATCAGGCCATGGATGTCGGTGCTGATCACGGCATCGCCAATGGAGTGCAGCGTCACCGCCAGTTTTTCCTCGCGCTCCAGCAAGGCCCGCTCCGCTTTCTGGCGCAGTAGGTCCAGCTGCAGTTTGTCCAGGGTGAAGGAGATGTCGTTGGCCATTTCCTGCAGCAGTTCGACGACCTCCGCAGTGAAAAAATCCTTTTGCCCGGCGTAGATGTTCAGAGCGCCAAGAACCTGGCCGAAGCGACTGATGGGGAAAGCCGCGCTGGCTTCGATGCCGGCCTGTCGGGCTTCCTTCTGCCAGGGCGTGGTTTCACCCCGGGCAAAGAAGTCATTGACGATCACCGCCTTGTTCCGATTGATTGCGCTGCCGGTAGGGCCCAGCCCCTCCGGGCTGTAGGCATCCGCCGAGACGCGGACATGACCCAGGTAGGTGATGGCGCTGCCGGCTTTTGCCCTGATCTTCACCTGCTTGTCTGTGGCATCCACAACCCCGATCCAGGCCAGCACGAAACCTCCGTGGTTGACCACGATATCGCAGCTCTCCTGATACAACTGCTGTTCATTTTCGACCCTGACCAGCATTTGATTCATTTCGCTGAGCGTGCGGTAGAGATTTTTCTGGGTGAGCAACTGCCGGTGATTTTCCGACAGCTGCCGGGTCAGGCGACTGAAACTCTGTTCCAGCACGGCCAGTTCGCCATTACCCTGAAATGTCGGCAGGACCGGTTCGCTGTCCAGGGAGTAGCGCTGCATGGCGGCGGCCAATTGCGCGATGGGCGTGGAGACGTACCGGTTCAGCAAAAAAATCAGCGCCAGCATGACGACAACACCCGCCGCCCAGAGCAGCCCGCTTTCCATGACCAGTGCAGACCAGATTTGCGCCAGCGGCCTGCTCATGTCGTAGTCCAGAACGATGGCGCCAAGGCGATGGCTGCGTAGACTTTCCCGGCCGCCCGGGAAGCGCACCGGGAAATAGGCGGAAATGGCCTGCTCCTGCCGGGAAAAATGGATCAACGGCTGCTGCATGGTCAGCGCCTGCTGCAAGGCCTCCTGACTGAAACGGGGCATGACCTGCTGCCCCGGCTGCCGTTTCCAGGCATAACGGGTCGCAGCCAGAACGGTTCCCCGAGGATCGAGCAGAGCCACTGACCTGATTTCCACAGCGATGCCCAGGGCGCTGATTTCCCGTTCGATTCTGTGCCGGTCGTCATGGCGCAAGGCCTCTTCGACGGATCGCTGCAGGCTTATCATCGTCTGCCGGACGGCGGTGCTGTGCGCATGCAGCAGATTGTCGTAGCGCAGATGATATTGATAGAACAACGCAAAACCGGTCAGAAGCGTGAACAGCAGCAGGATCACTGCGGGAATCCAGATGCGCAGGCGAAAGCTGTGCATCAGCGCAGGGCAGGCAGCAGACTGCCATCGATGAATTGTGAAGTATCGACCGGCCGGGACAGCAAATGCCTGCTGTGCATCAGTTGCGCGAGTTCTCCGGCGGTTTTTTGCAGTTCAGGGTCACGCTGCGCCAACAGACGATGGTTTTCCGCCAGGTCGGGGAGCCGTAGTCCCTGATAGTGTTTCCAGACTTCAGCCGGCGGCACTGCGAGGCGGGGTGCAAGCAGTCGACTGGCGGTGTCCGGATGTTGCTGCCGATATTCCAGCGCCATGAAATAGGCTGACAGCAGCGTCTTCAGGGATTCTTTCTGATTGTCCAGCACCGTTTTGCGGGTCACCAGTACATCGACGATACGGCCTGGAATCTGGCTGCTGTCGAAGATTTTGTTCGCTCCCAGGGCAAGCAATTTGCCGATCAGCGGCGCGAAGGTGACGATGGCATCGACTTTTCCGCTGCGGTAGGCTGCGAGATGTTCGTCGACGGTTACCGGCAGCAGGGTGAAAT